>DATGJK010000072.1:0-17023 GCA_035295245.1 Acidobacteriaceae bacterium | reverse complement strand
ATCGAGACAGGCAGCAATCGCCAGCAGAGTCAGAGGAGAGGAAAACGAGCGCGCGGTGACGTACGGATCCATAAGGACCAGCGCGGTTCCGGCAACGGGCAGACTGCAGCAGGCCGCGGCAAGTAGCACAGCACAGCGGTGTGCAGATTCCGAAGCAAACAGCCGCGCGGCGAGGCTGCGGCAGGCGCCAAGGAGGAGCGCGATCGAGAAGACGTGCAACGCCAGCAGCACCAGGTCCAGCGGCAGGTGAGTCATGCGGACGAGTGCGGCCACCGTCCACGCGAAAACCGAGCGATGTGTGAACGCGTCGACAAACGCGGCGTTCAGCGGATAGAGCGAAGGATCGAGGATGTGCTGTATGCCCGCTGTGTAGATGCTCGCGTCGCCAGCAAATGGATGATAACCATGGATGAACAGGACAACTGGCGCGAGCAGCCACGGCGAGATGCGCGACCAGGGCTGGCTGCGAGTGCTGGGCACAACTCGTGCGGGCGCAGCGGCAGCCATCGGGTCAGAGGCTCTGCTGGACGAGCGCGACGGCCTGCGCGGCGACGGTAGGATCGTCACCGAAGCCGTCGAACCAGTGGACGTCAGGTTCACGACGAAACCAGGTCAGTTGGCGTTTGGCGTAATGGCGGTGGGCCTGGCGCGTCGAGGCGATGGCTTCAGGGACGGTCAGTTCACCGTGAAGCACGTTACGCGCCTGACGATAACCAAGCGCGTCGAAGGGTCGCTGCGACTCGCCGTACTGGCGGATGAGGCTGAGCGTTTCCTGGACGAGGCCGTCAGAGAACATGCGCTCCGCGCGCTTGTCGATGCGCTCATAGAGCTGCGGGCGTGCGGGATTGAGACCGATGCGCAGGATGCGATAGCCGGTAAGCGGGTCCCGCCCCGCCTGCCAGACAGCGGTGAGCGGCCTGCCAACGGCAAGACACACCTCGATGGCGCGGATGAGCTTGGGATGGTCGTTGATATGGATGCGCTGTGCGGCCCCAGGATCGAGGCGCCGAAGTATGCGGTGCAGCCAGGCAGGGCCGCGGCGCTGGGCGCTGTGGCGCAGGCGAGTCCTGATGTCCTCGGAACGCTGCGGTCCGGCAAAGAGGCCGTCGAGCAGGGCGCGCAGATAGAGCCCTGTTCCGCCAGTCACGATGGGAAGGCAATGGCGCGAAACGATCTCGGCAATGGTCTTGCGGGCGAGGCGCGCGTAGTCCCCCGCGGTGCAAAACTCGCTCGGCGGCAGCACATCGATGAGGTGATGCGGGATCTCGCGACGCTCAGCGGGCGTCGGCTTGGCGGTGCCGATTTCCATCGACCGGTAAACGGCGACCGAGTCGCAACTGACGATCTCTCCGCCGAAGTGCCGGGCCAGGGCGAGCGACAGGGATGTCTTACCGCTGCCGGTGGGCCCAAGCAGGACAACGAGAAGAGGATCCATAACGATGGCGCACCGGCACAGAGTGGAATCCGCCTGGCGCGGTGCTCAGTCAGAGTAGCAAAAGGGGCCGCCACCTCATGGAGCGCGGCCCCGCAAACTTGCGCCGAGCTATTCGGACCTGCTATTCGACTTGCCGTTTGGCGCGATAGCCGTCGCGGGCGATGATGTCGTATTTCAGAGGCTTGTGCTTTTCATCGACCATGCGCAGCTGGTGGCCTTCCTGATCCACCAGCTGGATCTGGATGCGCCGCCAGCTGCCGTCCATCTTGCTGTTCGTCGGGCGGTAGGTGATCTGGTACTGATTGCGAATCGAATTGTTGATGTCGGTGAAGACATCAGGAAATTCGGAATCGAAACGTGGCTGGAAGTACATGCCGCCAGTCATGCGCGCAAAGCTCTGCAGCTCGTTTTGCGCCTGCAGCATGGTGATGTTGTTCATGCGGCCGCTGGCGAAGTTGCCGGCGCCATACATGCCGGCGCCACCTGTGGCGATCGAGAAGATGGTGACGTTGGGAGTCTCTTTAATCTTCTGGAGGATTTTGTCCAGGGTGATCTTCGAGAACGTGTCCACGCCCGAGGAAACGAGGATGATGTACTTGCGTCCATCAATCCGTGTGAGACGATCCAGCGTTTCGTACAGGGCGTCGAACTCATTCGTTTCCTGCCAGGTGGGAATCTGGAGAGACTGAACCGACTGAGCGACCAGCATTTTGTTCTGGGTGAAGTCGGTCAGAATATTGGTGTGCATGTCGTAAGTGACGACGGCCACGTAATCGTTGGGCTGGAGCTGGTTCGTAAAGGAAACGGCCGCGTTCCACATGTCGAAGATGAAGTTGTAGTCGTTGGCGGCAAACTCCAGGAGCAGGACGGCAGTGATAGGCGCTTTCACCTGATGAAAACCGACGATCTGCTGCGGGACGCCATCCTCAAAGACACGGAAGTTGTCCTTGTCCAGATTCGGGATGAACTGATGGGTCTTTTCGGTAATAACGTTGACATCCACATTGACAACCGGTACATCAACGCGCAGTGAATAGTTATCCAGGCCCGGAGGATTCTTCACGGTTGCCGGGGGCGGGGGCGCTTCGGTCTTGGCAGGGCCCTTTTTGGGGATGGCGATCGGGCCGGTGTCATTGCCGGGGCCTCCGGCTTCGGGAGCGCTCTGATCGTCCGTTGGTTTCTGCTGTTGCTGCTGTTTTTGCTGGTTCTGCTGCGTCTGATTCTGCTGAGAATTGTCCTGGGCCCATGACGAAGGGGCGCTCAGGAACGTCTGAGAGATCAGCAGAGCGACAGCGGTAATGGCCGGGAAACGGAGTCGAGAGACCCTCATGAGAAACCTCTGGGACGATTTTGTAGCCTGACGGGCCTTTGCGGCAACCGCAGGAGCGGCTAGTCTATGGACGTGCGTACCCGTATGAAAGATATCCGGAAGGCGGCGGGAGCGGTAGCTCTGGCCGCTACCGCGGGATTCTCGGCCTTGGGGCAGAGTCCTGCTTCCAGCCAGCCGAAAGCGCTGAACCTGCCGCCGAGCCCGCCGGCGGTGACCAAGTTCTATCCGCTCAATGAGGTCCATCGCGGTCAGCAGGGAGTCGCTTACACCGTCTTTGAGGGCACGAAACCCGAACCGATGGGGGTCGAGATCCTCGGGGTGCTGCATAACGCCATCGGCCCCCGGCAGGACATGATCCTGGCGCGGCTGGAAGGCACCAAGCCCGAGTACACAGGGGTGGTGGCCGGCATGAGCGGCAGCCCGGTGTATATCGACGGCAAGCTGGTTGGCGCTCTGGCTTACCGGATCGGACAGTTCAGCAAGGAGCCGATCTGCGGGATCACTCCCATTGGGCAGATGCTGGGCGTTGAGACCGCCGGCACTGAGCTTAGCGGAGACAGCAAAGACCAGGGCACGGAGCTCACGGCAAAGGGTACTGAGGGGAGCATTCAGCGTACAGCGTTCAGCGCTCAGGAGCCCGCCGCGGTCGGAGCGCCAGGCGCGGGAGCCGGAGTGATGGGCGGCCTGGACCGCTCGCTGATTCAGCCCATGGACACGCCCCTGGTATTCAGCGGCTTCAGCCCGGCGGCGCTGCAGCTGTGGCAGAAGTATGCTCCAGCGGGGCTGATGCCGGTGGAGGGCGTTGGCGGCTCCGAGAGCAACGAGAAGCAGCCTGACCCGCTGATTCCCGGCTCGGCGGTGAGCGCGGTACTGGTGCGCGGGGACCTGGACATCGCGGGCACCTGCACGGTGACCTATGTCGATCCGAAGAAGATGCTGGCCTGCGGGCATCCGATCACGCAGTTTGGGCCGGTATCGATGCCGATGACCAAGGCAGACGTGGTGGCGACTCTGCCCTCGCCGGCCGAGGCGTTCAAGATCATCAACACGACCGAGACGGTGGGAACGATCACGCAGGACCGCGAGTCGGCCATTATGGGCGAGTTCGGCCAGAAGGCGCGGATGATCCCGGTGACGCTGCATGTGACGCATGATGGCGTCGGCCAGGCGGAGAAGAGCGAGAACGCGCTCCACTTCGAGGTGATCGACCAGCCGCAGATCACGCCGATGGCAGTGATGGTGGCCGTCTACCAGGGGCTGATGCAGCAGAACGCGTACTCGCTGCTGACCACCTACCGGCTGCAGGGAGCGGTGAAGCTGAGCGGGTTCCCCACGGTGAAGCTGAACAGCCTGGTGGCTCCGACGGATACCCTGCCCGCGAACCTGCTGGCGGCGCTGGAACTTGGGCAGCGGTTCACGAAGCTCTATGACAACGCCGCGCGGCGCACGCCGATTGAGAGCGTTGACCTCGAGGTCGCGGCCATTCCGCGGAGGCTGACAGCGGAGATCGAGAGCGTGCACGCGAGCAAGATGGAGGTGCACGCGGGCGACACGATCACGCTGGACGCGACGATCCGGCCGTGGCACGGGGACCCGAAGAACGTTCGCATCCCGGTGGAGCTGCCAGCGAACCTGCCGGTGGGGCCGGTGCGGCTGATGGTGAGCGATGGCGGCACCCTGGACCGGATGATGCAGCCTCCGCAGTTCAACGCGCAGCCGCTTGATGTGGCGGAGACCATTGCGCAGCTGAACAGCGCACATCCCAGCGACCGGCTGTATGTGACGCTGCTGGCGCCGGAGGCGCAGGCGGCGGTTGAGGGACGGACCCTGTCGGCCATTCCGATGTCCATGGCCAACGCGCTGGCGCCGCTGAAGGAGAACCGGGGGATGGCGCTGAACGGCGAGTCGGCCGTGCCGATTGCGGCTCTGCCGATGGATACGGTGATCAGCGGGCAGCAGCTGGTGACGCTCGAAGTCGAAGACCAGTAGGCCGTTCGGAACCGGACATCTCGCGCTGAAAGTGGACAGGCGCGGGGTGCCCTGGGCGGGTTTTGATTCAGACAAGCGTTTTAGAATAAGCAGGTTGCGATAAACTGCGCGCTGGACCTCGACGTGCGTATATCGGGTGCGAGGCGGAGGGTGGCGCATGGCTTATTTCGAGCGGATACGGGATACGGTGACCGGTCCGGTGCTGGATGCGGTGGTGCGACAGCGGCTGGCGGCGGGGTGGCAGCCGGTAACGGTGGAATGGCGGCGGGAGCTGCCGGATACGGAGCGGCCGAGCGAGGGAGCCTTTGCGGAGGACATTCCGTATGGGCTGCGCATCTCCGACGACTGCAAGCGCCTGGAAGTGGATCCGACGGAAAACCAGATACTGCTGCAGATGATGGAGAGCCTGGTGCAAGACTTTTCATTTTCAAGCATTGCGAGCGACCTCAACGAGAAAGGATTCCGCACGCGCGACGGCAAGCGGTGGAATCCGGTGGCGATCTTCAACATGATCCCGCGGCTGATCGATGTGGGACCGCGGCTCTTCTCGACGGAGGAGTGGGAGCGGCGGCGGGAGAAGTTCGCGCGGATGGTGTGAAGACAGTTATTAGTTGTTAGTTGTTAGTTGTTCGTGCGGGCTACCGAGTCGGCCGCGCGGCTCATCGGATGTTCGGAGTCATGCCTCCGCAGGCATTTGATTTTGGAGTCCGTGACTTTGTTTTGAAATGCATGCGCGCCCCGCGCACCCCACCCTGTCGCGCTTCACTTCGAGCGCGACAAGGATGGGGCACCCGGCACCCTCCTTCAACTTTTTCGAAAAGATCCCCATGATGCTTGGGGAAGCGTTTGATTCGATTGGGTGTGACGGGGAGTCACGCCTCCGCAGGCATTTGATTTTGAAGTGCGTGACTTTGCTTTGAAATGCATGGGCGCTCCGGTCAGCCCACCCTGTCGCGCTTCACTTCGAGCGCGACAAGGATGGGGCACCCGGCACGCTCCTTCAACTTTTCGAAAAGATCCCCCTGATCCCCTGAGAAGCATTTGATTCGATTGGGTGTGACGGGAAGTCATGCCTCCGTACCCGTTTCATTCTGCAGTGCGTCATTGTGATTTGAAATGCATGCGGACGGTTCCGGGGTTTCAGCGGCTGCGAGCGCCTGCGCCTGGGCGCCGTAGTTCGGCCGAGCGAACGCGAGCAATTGCACAATCGCATTTACGTTATCGGGAGGGAGGAAATCGAAGGTCTCGCTCAGGACGCGGGGATGAGAGTCGACGCAATCGATGGCGGCGGTGACGGCGGTGACGGCGCGCATGAAGCGGACGCGCTGGTGGGCAGGGGCATTCGCTGCAATGAAGGCTTCGACGTCCATGAGGCACTCCTGCGCGTGATCGAGCATGCCGTCCAGGGGCAGGCGAATGATCTCATCCGCCGCCTGGTTCATCAGCTGCAGGAAGGCCTGTTCGCCGGCGGCTTCCCTGCGGTGAATGGCGGCCTGGCGGCGATGGTCGGGACAGAGGGATTCGCCGCGGCGCGGGATGCGGCGGCAGTTGCGGCCGTCGGGATAGAGAAAGGTGCATTCAGGGATCATGGCTCGCTCCAAAGGAAAAGGTCCGCGGCTAGGCGGACCTTTGTTATTTACTCTATAAGTTCAGGATACCAAGTTAGGGAAACTGGAGTGTCAAATATGTTTGCAGATATGGGCCGATAAGTGGATTGGATTCAGCGGGAGTTACTTGGTGCGGGGGGTGGGGGTTGACGGATTTGCGGGGAGGAGAGGCGAGATGGTTCGTCGCCCTCCAGGCAATCCGTTTATAGTGTCTAAAAATGCCCCGCAGGCACCTTCTGTGCACGCAAATACTTGGTCTCGGGATCGCGGTTGTTGGCGGTCTCTGTGCATTAGCGGGCCGTGCTTCCGGTCAGACCCCGGGCGCTGAACTTCCCGCGGACTGTTCTGCGTACGCATCGGTTCCGTTACCCCCTGAAGCTGAGAAAGCGCCGGTCCCAAAGATTTTTCCTGCTTGTGCTTCGTACCGCTTTTATCGAAGGATCGGACGGCCGGTTAATTATCCGGAAGCGCGCGCATGTGCCTGGCAGGAACGGCTCGCGCAACAGGTCCTTCGACTGCGGTCGTTCGCCGGGGCGAACGACCTTCGCTCAGGATGACAAACGTTATTTTGACAGCGGACCTGGGCGGCAGCCTTACGCCGGGCGGTCGCGCCTGCTCTGACATCGTCAATGGGCGGAGTTGGCTTGTTGTTGGGCCAGGGCTTGTTCGAAGTTGTGCTGGGCGTCGGCGACGAAGGCGAGATAGCCGGCGTGGTCGATGAAGACGCGGGGGCCGTCGTGCGGGTAGCGCTGGAGCTTGGCGGCCATGTTGAAGTAGTCTCCGTGAGCGCCGAGGAAGACGTCGCAGGGCAAGGCTCGCAGTTCGGCAAACGTATGCTCGAAATCCTGCGCGATGCCGGGGTAGCTGGCGGGGTGATGGGCGGTGGCGACGAAATGGTATTCCGACCAGAAGCTGACGCCGCCGACGATGACGATGTCGCGCAGGGTTCCTGACGGGTCGCCGGGGATGTGGGCGCGCAGGGTCCACGTGGTGCAGCCGCGGGTGTGGCCGGCGGTCTTGTGTGCGGTGAGCGTGACGCCGCCGAGGGTGACGGTGTCGCCGTCATGCAGGACGCGATCGACGTGCGTGGGGGCGAAGGTGCGGAGATTGGAGGAGGGCGCGAGGAAGTCCGCGCGTCCGCCGGTCTCGACGACGCGGACGTCGCCGTCCATGACCATGTTCTTCGCGTGGGTTTCGCGGATGATCTCGGCGGCGCCGGCCATGTGATCGTAATGCCCCTGACCGTTGAGGAGGATTTTGGTGTCCTGCCAGCGGAAGCCGAGTTTCTGCACGCTGGCGCGGATTTGCGGCGGCGATGTGGCGAGGTCAGCGTTGATGAGGATGTTTCCCTGCGGCGTGACAACGAGGTAGCTGGCCAGTCCCTGGCTGCCGACGTAGTAGAGGTTGTCGGCGATCTGGAAAGGAGGGATCGGGGTTGTCCACGAGGGATCGATGGCGGCGTGGGCGAGGGTGCAGGAGAGGAACACGAGCAGGAGACGGACTGCGGTCGCGCGCATGTCCTCTTATACAGCAGGTTTTATGGCGAAGAGGATTCCTGGCGTATGACATTCGATTGCGCGGAGAGCGTGACGGTGGGTTCTGCGCCCAGGTCCGGCCGGAACGCAGGTGACGGATCATCCGCTGTGATCCCATGCCGCTGGCCGCGGCGCACAAAGGCGGTGACGATCCAGGTCACGGCGCCGTTCAGGCAGAGGGCAATGAAGCCGGCGTTGACTCCGTGATACGGATCGCGGCCGGTGAGCATCAGCATGACGGTGACGGCGATGCCGGTGATCAGTCCAGCGAAGACTGCGGCGGCTGAGATTTTTTTCGAGAAGAGGCCGGCGATGACTCCGGGAAAGAATTGCGCCACCCAGGCTGAACCCATGAGCCAGAGGGTGACCAGGCTGGGTGAGCTGTAGATGGCCAGCAGCACGGCTCCGAAGGTGAGCACCAGCACCATCAGTTTGGCGAGGCGCGCCACCTGCTGGTCGGTCATGTGGGGCGCAACAATGGGGCGAACGAGGTTCTTCGCATACAGCGTGGCTCCGGTGAGCAACTGGATGGCGGCTGGCACCATCGCGGTGAGCGCGCCCGCGCCGCCGACGACTCCGAGAAACCAGGGCGAGAAGGTTTTTCGGACCATGGTCAGCATGGAGAGGTCGCCATTTTTCAAGCCGGGCTCGATCAGCAGCGCCGCGAGTCCCACGAAAAACATGAGCGGCATGGTGATGCAGTAGAGCGGCATGATGACGGCATTGCGCCGCAGGATTTTGCCGCTGCTGGCGGTGAAGCTTGCGGCGAAGTATTGCGGCCACATGTAAAAGCCGAAGGAGACGAGCAGGACCGTGCTCACATACCAGGCGTGGCCGTGATCGGTACTTGATCCGGGCATGACAAGATGCGCGGGATGCGCCTGGATGAGGGCGGCGAACATTGGGCCGATGCCGCCGAAGTAGATCCGTGGGACTGCGATTCCGACGAAAAGGGCGACCAGCAGCAGGAGCACGTCCTTGAGGACGCTGACCCATGCCACGCCTCGTATTCCGCTGGTGAAGACAAAGGCGGCAACGAGAGCGAATCCGATGAGCATGGCCGGAGTGCGGTGAATGGCGCCGAAGCTGGCGATTTCCGCGATGATTCCGAGACCGGTGACCTGGATCTGGACGTAGGGGACCAGAGATACGACTCCGATGAGGGCCACGAAAGCGGCGAGCCACTTGTTGCCGTAGAGTACCTGGAAAAAGTCAGCCTGCGTCTGCAGCTTGTGCCTGCGTCCGTTTTCCCAGATGAGGGGGAGGATGAAGAACGAGACGGCGTAGATGAGGGGGCAATAGCCGAGGATGTAGAGAACGGGCGCGCCCTGGGAGTAGGCCCATCCGCTGGCGCCGAAGAAGGTGAAGGTGGTGAAAATCTCACCTGCCATCAGCAGCCAGACGAGCACGAGGCCAAAACCTCGTCCGGCAACGGTCCATTGCTCAAGGTCCATCTTGCGGCCGAAGCGGGCGAGGAAACCGATGAGGGAGCCGACCCCGACAGTGGCGCAGATGACCGCCAGTGCGGCGATGCGGGGGCTCATTCTGCGCCGCCCTGCTCAGCGCCGGGCGGATCCGGAGTGCGGGAGGTTTCGAGGCGATAAGCCGCCCCCATGCAAAGAGGTCCGAGCAGCAGCCATAAAGTGAGCCAGAAAAAATTGAAGGGGATGCCGAGAACCAATGGGTTGATGCGGTCCCAGAGCGGGACGGAGAGGCAGGTTCCGGCGAAGGGAATGCAACCCAGCAGAATCGCTCCGAGCGAAGGACGTTTCACGGCATTCTTCCTTTCCCGGCGATTCGCGGGATTGTATCAACAAGGACGGACGGAAGGCAGGGAATAATTCATGGCCGCGGGCTGCAGCCGCGGAGACCCGGCGGATGGGAACTCAGGAGGTTGCGGAGCGGAGCCAGTTGGCGGCCTGGCGGAGGTCGGCGAGGAATCCGGCGCGGGCTTCATGACGGGCTTCGTCGTCGGGGGCGCGCAGGATCGACGAGGGGTGCACGGTGGCGAGGATGGGCGGGAGGCCAGGAGTGTGGAGGACTTTGCCGCGGTCCTGGGTGACGCGGAATTTCGGGCCGAGGAGTGCCTGGGCGGCGGTGGCTCCGAGGCAGACGACGAGTTTGGGCTTGATGACGTCGAGCTCGGCGTTGAACCAGGGGCGGCAGGCGGCTTGTTCGCGGGCGCTGGGCTTCTTGTGGATGCGGCGCTTGCCCCGCGGCTCCCACTTGAAGTGCTTCACGGCATTGGTGACGTAGACGAGGTCGCGATCGATGCCGGCTTCGATGAGGCAGCGGTCGAGGAGGGCGCCGGCGGGTCCGACGAAGGGCTTGCCTTCGATGTCTTCGCGGTCGCCGGGGGTTTCGCCGACGAGCATGAGGCGGGCGTGGGGATCGCCTTCGCCGAAGACGGTCTGGGTGGCTTTCTGCCAGAGCGGGCAGCCGCGGCAGGTGCGGGCAGCTTCACGCAGAGCCTTCAGCGTGTGGCACCTGGGGAGGAAGTCGGCGGCTGATGTGGCCTCTGCTGCCTTTGTGCGCTGAGGCGAGCGAGGTTGTGGGGCTGCGGCGGGGCGGGGCATGTCTTCTGGAATTTGGATGCTTTGGAATCTCATGTCTTCAACAGCGCGGGAGACATTGGGGCACCCGGCTCTGTGCAGGGGTGTGCAGCGTCCCATGTCTCCAACAGCGGGAGACATGGGGCACCCCGGCTATCTGGAGGGGTGTGCAGGGGCATGCATGTGGTGTGTTGATGCGACCGCAACCTGCCTGTTGAGCAGGACAGTTCCATCCACATGGCGCGGCGCATCCCAACAAAGAGACACGAAAAATTAGCAGAGAAGCGCACGTCTGTCTGCACGCAGGAGCGATGCGATGAAAGCTGTTGTTTTTGAGGGAATTGGGAGCACCATCGCCGTTACATGCCGGAGATGATCGAGCCGAGCAATTCTTAACGCACATTGAAGCCGATGACGTCGGCGATCGAGGCCTATCAGGCCTTCGACCGGCACAAGCGGGGCTGGATCAAAGTGAAGCTGGAGCCGGCGCAGACGGTGCAGCGCGCGGCGTAGAGCGAGATGGAATTGGGGCAGGCGCGGCCTGCCGAGACGATAACCCGAGAAGAAGGAGACAAGCGATGAAGATGTTTTCCGCGAATATCGACAATCTGCGCAACCTGTACATCAATCAGCTGCAGATGCTGCTCTCGGCGGAGCAACAGATCACGGAGGCGCTGCCGAAGATGGCGTCGAAGGCGACCGATCCGGAACTGAAGCGGGCGTTCGAGACGCATCTGAACGAGACGCGCACGCACGTGACGCGGCTGGAGCAGATTCTGAATTCGACGCAGGGCGAGTCGAAGACGGTGAAATGCAAGGTGCTGGCGTCTCTGGTGACCGAAGCCGAAGACATGATGAAAGACGCGGCGTCTGACGCGGTGCGCGATGCGGTGCTGATCACGGCGGCGCAGCGCGTGGAGCACTTTGAGATTGCCTGTTACGGCACGGTGCGGCGCTGGGCACAGTTGCTGGGAGAGAACTCGCAGGCGGAGATTCTGGACCGCACAGCCAAGGAAGAGGGGCACGCCGATCATCTGCTGACGGAAATCTCGGAGCGGGTGAATGTGTCGGCGGAGCGGGCTGCGTAAGACTTCCCTCAGGGGCTAAAGCCCCGATATTTTTGGGAAGCCTACCGGCACGGCTGAAGCCGTGCCCTTTCAAAGCGACGGCCGTTCAAAGCAACGTCCCGTTTAAACCAAGCCCATTCAGGACACGACAAACAAGGCCGGGTGAGGAGCCCGGCCTTGTTCTATGCCTGGACGGTAACGGTTGGATTTCTGCGGGGGCGGCGGTTGGCCTGGAGGATCTTTTTGCGGAGGCGGAGGGATTTGGGGGTGACTTCGACCAGCTCTTCGTCCGCGATGAACTCGATGGCCTGCTCAAGATTGAGCAGGCGCGGCGGGGCGAGGCGGATGGCTTCATCGGCAGTGGAGGCGCGCATGTTGGTGAGCTTCTTTTCGCGGACCACGTTGACGTCGAGATCGTTCTCGCGGGAGTGCTCGCCGATGATCATGCCCTCGTAGACTTCGACGCCGGGCGGAGTGAAGAGAACGCCGCGGTCTTCGAGACCTTCGAGGGCATAGGCGGTCGTGAGGCCGGGGCGGTCGGCGACCAGAGCGCCGGTGGGGCGCTGGGGGATTTGTCCCTGATGCGGCATGTAGCCGTCGAAGAGGGAATTCATGACCATGGTGCCGCGAGTCTCGGTGAGCAGGTCGCTGCGCAGGCCGATGAGGCCGCGGGAAGGGACGCGGAATTCGAGGCGGACGCGGCCGTAGCCGTGATTGTGCATCTTGGTCATCTCGCCGCGGCGAGGGCCAAGGCGCTCGATGACAACGCCGACGAACTGCTCGGGGATGTCGATGGTGAGGTGCTCGACGGGCTCCATGAGGCGGCCGTCGATGGTGCGGGTGACGATTTCGGGGCGGCCGACCATCAGCTCGAAGCCTTCGCGGCGCATCATCTCGATGAGGATGGAGAGCTGGAGCTCGCCGCGGCCGAGGACTTTGAAGGTGTCGGGGCTGCCGGTGTCTTCGACGCGGATGGAGACGTTGGTGAGCAGTTCCTTCTCAAGGCGCTCGCGAAGGTTGCGCGAGGTGACCCACTGGCCTTCGCGTCCAGCCATGGGCGACGTGTTCACGGAGAACTGCATGGCGATAGTCGGCTCATCGATGACGATGGCCGGCAGCGGCGCGGGATTGTCGACGCTGGTGATGGTTTCGCCGATGGTGATGCCTTCAACGCCGGCGACCGCGATGATGTCGTCGATCTCGGTGGACTCAATGTCGAGGCGCTTGAGGCCGCTGAAGCTGAAGAGCTTGGTGATGCGAGTTTTCTGGAGGGATCCGTCGCGCTTGGAGATGGCGACATCATCGCCGGTGCGCAGGGTCCCCTGGAAGACGCGGGCGATGGCGACGCGGCCGAGATAGTCGGAGTAGTCGAGGTTGGTGACCTGCACCTGGAGGATGCCGTTGGGATCGCCCTTGCCGGTGGGGATGGTGTTCAGGATGGCCGCGAAAAGCGGCTGCAGATCTTCGCCGGGAACCTTCGGATCGGCGCTGGCCTGGCCGAGCTTGGCGTTGGTGTAGAGGACGGGGAAGTCGAGCTGATCTTCCGTCGCGTCCAGATCGATGAAGAGGTCATAGACCTCGTTGAGGACTTCCTGAGGGCGCGCGTCGTGGCGGTCGATTTTGTTGATGACGAGGATGGGAGGGAGGCGCGCTTCGAGGGCCTTGGAAAGGACATAGCGGGTCTGGGGGAGGGGACCTTCAGAGGCGTCGACGAGGAGCATGACGCCATCAACCATGCGCAGAGCGCGCTCGACCTCGCCGCCGAAGTCGGCGTGGCCGGGGGTATCGACGATGTTGATCTTCTCGCCTTTGTAGAAGACGGCGGTGTTCTTGGCGAGGATGGTAATGCCGCGCTCGCGCTCGAGCTCGTTGGAGTCCATGACGCGCTCGGCAACGGCTTCGTTGGCGCGGAAGGTACCGGCCTGGCGGAGGAGGGCGTCGACCAGGGTGGTTTTGCCGTGGTCGACGTGGGCGATGATGGCGATATTGCGAATATTGCTCAAGAAAATCCTGCTTCTATCGTTCGGTCTGCGGGGTTGAGAAAGGCATTCCCCGGAGGGCTCAAGCCCAATTGATGTTCAGATTTACGGCACGGTTCCCGCCGCAGTGACGCCCCGGTGGGGCCTGATGACAGCGGAACTGCATCTCTGATCGTCCCATTGACCCACGGCCATTCGGGAAGAGCCGGCTTTGCCGGATGATGTTTATCTCAGTGGAGATGCAGGGCCGAGGACGAATATTCACAGTGCAAACTGCTGCACCACCAGTTTATCAGCGGCGGGCAACGCGGTTTGCGCCTGGCGGCGTCCCGATAGGTGAGGGGAAAGCAGCACTCTATTGGCGTATAGCGCTATTGGCGCACACAGCGCACATGGCGCACAGCGCAGATGCGCAAGCGCAAGGGCGCGAGCGCGACGGGACCCAGCGCGGAACGACGCACCAGGAGGAAATACCTATGAATGCATGGATACGCCGTTCGCTGGCGAGCGGGACCGGGTTTGCATTGGCTCTCTGCGGAGGCGCGTGGGCAGTCGCGCAAACGCCGAGTTCGGCAACGCAGAATCAGGCAGCACCAGCGCAGTCGCAGCAGAATCCGGCGACGCAGACCAACACAACGCAGACCACGCCAGGCGCGCAGACCGCTCCGGCGCCGCAGCAGACAACTCCGCCGGAACAGACCGCTCCGGCGCAAGCGCAGACGCGAACTCTGCAGATGGTGGAAGTCAAGGCCGAGCTGCAAAAATCGCTGGACGCGAAGAAAGCGAAGCAGGGGGAGCCGGTGACGGCCAAGCTGCAGGATGACGCGAATATTCCGAACCAGCAGACGCTGCCGAAGAACACGGTGCTGGAAGGGCACGTGGATCAGACGCAGATTTCACCGGATAAGAAAGGGACATCGAGCGTGACGGTGACGTTCGATAAAGCGAAGCTGAAGAGCGGGGAGGAGCTGCCGATCAAGGCGACGGTGGTGGCGATTGCGCAGCCGCAAAACAATATGGCGGCCGGTGGCGGCGGCGGCGCTCCGATGGGCGGTGGCGCCCCGGTTGGCGCTGCGCCGAGTGGCGGCGCTCCGGCGGGTGGCGGCGCAGGGCCGGGAGGCGGCGGGTCCAGCGGCGGTACAGCGCCCGGGCCCATGCCCAGCCAGCCGATGCCGAGTGCCGATGCAGGGGCGGGATCCGGCGGCGGCCAGGGCGGCGGACAGATGCCCGATGTGCAGCTGAAGAGCGACATTCACCAGCAGTCGTCAGCAACGTTCCTGGGAAGCGGCAAGAACGTTCATATTCCGGACGGCACGCTGATGGAAGTCGCCCTGACGATCATCCCGCCGGGAACGCATTTGCAGCAATAGCAAGACGAGCGCGAACGACTTACCCCGCTGTGCGGCGAACGCATGGCGGGGTTTTTTCCGGGGTCCGAGGGCTTCATCATCCGCTGCGAGCATTGTCCTCAGAAACGAGTGCCCGACTCAGCATTTTCAGCGTTGACTCAGTGACGGTCATCCTCGTCCTTGTCGCCACTTCTGCCATGGTGGTCAGAATCATCAGGATGGACCTGTCCGCGGATCTCGCCTGCCGGGAACTTCGTTGTATGGATGTTCCCGTAGACAGTATTAGACGCCAGCGCGGCGAGGACCGCAGCGAAATCGCCAGCCGGGATGTTCTGTGCCGCGGGTCCTACCACTCCTGTTGCCGATACGGTGCCTGTTACAGTCACCTCTCCCGCTGAGTCATCAGGACAGGCTGGAGTTCCCGCGGGACCGTTGCCCAGGTTCGTGCAAAAGAACACCATGACGCCGCCGGCTACGTGTTCTTTGCCGAAATGGATGTGAGCCTGCGTGACATTGGCCAGGCCGGAATAGGTCAGGCTGTAACTGAGCGTTTGGGCGGCCCCGTCAACGCTCAATTCCAGGGTGGCCTTTCCCGTCGACAGAATTGCTCCGGTTTCACCGGCTCCCAAACCGCCGACCTCCTGAAATCCGGAGTATCTGGCGGAATACTCTTGCGCGCGGGCCGCAACTGACGCAGACAATAGCGTCACAGCGGACAGAGCCGTGAAAGCCCAAAAGCGTCGCTTCATAAAACACTCTCCTCGATGTGCATTTTCGAGATCCGGGCCCCGTGTGCGCGGAAGTATACACCTGTTTGTATAGCGCTTGATCGGTGCTCGGGTTCGGGGCGGTTTCGACCTGCCCGTGGATGAGCCTTGGGCGTGGTTACGCCCGACGCTATTCGTAGCGGAGGGATTCGATGGGATCCATGGAGGCGGCGCGCTTCGCCGGCAGGGTGCCGAAGACAATGCCGACGGCGCAGGAGGCGACCAGGCCGACGACGGCGGACCATCCGGAAACAGGGACGCGGAAATCGCTGAAGAGGCGAATGGAGAAGGGGATGCCGAGGCCGATGACGGCGCCGATGATGCCGCCGAAGAGGGAGACGAAGACGGCCTCCATGAGGAACTGCAGGCGGATTTCTTTGGCGGTGGCTCCCAGCGCTTTGCGGATGCCGATTTCGCGGGTGCGGGCGCGGACGGTGGCCAGCATGATGTTCATGATGCCGACGCCGCCGACGGCCAGGGTGACTCCGGCGACGAGCAGCAGCATGACGGTGAGCGCGTTGACCACCACGCCGGCGAGGGAGATGAGCGCGGTCATGGTTTGCGTGCGGTAGACGGAGGTGGGCTGATGGCGGCCATCGTTGCGGACGGCGGAGACGATTTCTTTGGCGGCGTCTTCGACTTCGCGAGGATCGCGGATCGAGAAATACATCTCGTTGACGGAGTCGGTGCCGATGAAGTATCGGCCGACGGCGTAGGGGATGAGGATGGTCTGATCGGCGATTTCGGTCTCGCCGAAGGTGGGGACTTTCTCCTTGAAGAGCCCGACGATGGTGAAGGGGATTCCATTCACGGTGAAGACACGGCCGAGCGCGGCTTCGGGGCTGCCGAACATGGCGGTTGCAAAGGGGACGGTGACATCGGCGACCTTGGAGTGCGTGGCTGAGTCTTCTTCGTCGAAGAACCGGCCGCCGAGCAGGACGAGATTGCGGACGTGGCGGTACTGCGGCTCGACGCCGAGGATGAGAACCATGTGAGCGGCGCCGTTGATGCTGATCTCCTGATGCATTTCGAGGACGACGGAGGAGGCGGCGATGGAGGGAACCTGTTCGTTGATGGTGCGCTCGTCCTGGTAGGTGAGGAAATCGGCCTGATTGGCGGTCGCGGAGCCGGAGCCGCCTCCGCCGTAGTCGAGGTAGATAAGGTTGGTGCCGATGCCCTGGATTTCGTTGAGGATGTACTGGCGTCCGGTGGCGGAGATGGCGACGACGAGGATGAGGGAGGCGGTGCCGATGCCCATGCCGAGGGCGGTGAGAGCGAAGCGGACCTTGGCGGCGCGGAAGCTGTCGATGGCGATCCACGCGATCTCGCTGAGCAGCATGGTCTGCCGGGCGGAGGCGAGGGTGCGCTCGAAGCTGAGGCGGTGGTGGTGCGCCGAGTCCTGAGACATCTGTG
>DATGJK010000071.1:0-11337 GCA_035295245.1 Acidobacteriaceae bacterium | reverse complement strand
CCAGGCGCCTTCGCCGAGTACATCACGCTGCCCATGACTAATATCTGGCGGCACCACCACGGAGTCCCCGAGGAGATTGCCGCCATCTTCGATCCTTTCGGCAACGCGGTGCACACGGCGCTGGCTTTCCCGGTGCTCGGCGAAGATGTGCTGATCTGCGGGGCCGGGCCGATCGGGCTGATGGCCATCCCTATCGTCCGCCATGCCGGGGCGCGCTACGTGGCGGTGACGGACCTGAACCCCTTCCGGCTGGATCTGGCCCGCCGGATGGGCGCGACGGTGGCCGCCGATCCGCGCGAGCTGCCGGTGATGCAGATCCAGAAGCAGCTCGGCATGCAGGAGGGCTTCGACGTCGGCCTCGAGATGTCCGGCAGCCCGGCCGCCTTCCGGGAGATGATCGATAACATGGCGCACGGCGGGCGGATTGCCGTCCTCGGCATCCCCGCGAAGCCGATGGAGACCGACTGGCGCAAGATCATCTTCAACATGCTGACGCTGCGCGGCATCTACGGCCGGGAGATGTACGAGACCTGGTACAAGATGTCGGTGCTGGTCACCAGCGGGGTGGATATCTCACCGGTGATCACCCATCGCTACTCCTATAAGGACTACGAGCAGGGATTCGCGGCGATGATCAGCGGAGAGACCGGCAAGGTCATTCTGGACTGGACAGAGCTGGGGTAACTCGGCTGGTTCGGGCAGATTAGGACAGGTCGAGAGCGCTCGCGGCAGCGGCATCCGCAGGCAAGTTAGCAATATTGATACGGGTGAGACATCCCGGGGGCGAGATGCCGACATCGGAGAAAGCAAACCTAATAGATAAAGGGCGGGGAAAGGCGCGGCTAAGTACCGGGGTAACCTATTCTATTGAATACTTGGATAATACTCCGTGTTGCGCATAAAAGTGAGCATGACAAGTATATGCTCCTCCTTGTCAGCTTCAATGCAACTTTTTAGGGATTTGCTCTCAAAAAGGGGAAATACAGTCATGAAACTCTTCGTTCGTGCTTTCGCCCTCAGCCTGTTCGTCGCCGGCGCTTCTGCTGCCGTGGTCTCTTCGCATGCCAACGTCGTGAAAGCGACTCCGAGCCATGTGACCGTTGCCGGGTATCCGATTCCGAGCCAGTGTAACTGCAACCTTAAGTAAACCGGCTCATTCGGATTACTCAGGTCACCAAGGTACCACAAAAGTTGCACCGGTCAAGCCCCGCCTCCTAAATTATTTTGTTGAGGCGGGAGAGCCAGTACGCTATCCTCAAAATCCTTGAGGGTTCGCGCAATGGCTCACATGCAAGATATCCTTGTTGGACTTGAACCGGCTCTCGTGCTCGCCGCGCTGGCGATCCTGTTAAAGGGTGGATATGCGCGTCGGCTTCCCGCCTTCACCACTTATCTTGCGATCCGTGGTGGATCTGGCCTCGTTCTGAATACGCTGCTGTGGACCGGCCTGGCCGAGTCGCACGGTGGCGCTTCTTGCATTTATTTCTTCTCTTTCTGGACCAGGTACGTCGCCCTGGCCATCGCGACCTTCTTTGTATGTCAGGAAGTCTTTAAGAAAGTGATGGAGCCGGTTCCCGGACTCCGCCGCCTCGGACTGGTTGCGTTTCGCTGGGTTTGTGCCGTGACCATGCTGGTCGGCATGGCCGTTTTCGCGATTCCCTCGATCGTATCCAACCACAGCACCGCCAGACTCGATTCCCTCATTGTTTCGGTTTCCTTCGATCTGGGCCGCTGCATCAGCATCCTCGAGCTTTGCCTGCTGGCCTTCCTGGCGCTGACGATTCACGCGCTGGGCCGTACCTATCGCAGCCGGGTCTTCGGCATCGCCCTGGCCTTCGGGATTCAGGCGGGCTGCGAACTGATTTGCTTCGCCCTGCTGAGCAACTACCCCGGCCGGCTGGATTCAGCGATCAACATGTTCAATCAGGTCTCCGTGACTGCCGTTCTGCTGATCTGGACCGCCTACTTCCTGATCCCCGAACCGGCTGCCGAGCGCAGGGTCATCGTGCTGGCTCCGACGTCGGTTGCGGCACGCTGGAACGGACTGGCCGCCGGCATTGGCCACGCACCGGCGCTGGCTCCGGCGACTGCCCCCACGGGCTTCTTCCTTCAGGACATCGAAGGAGTTGTGGATCGCGTCCTGGCACGCAACCCGGTGGCGGTCAGCGGACGCTAACTGTTTCCTGCATTGTCAACGACTAAGCCCCGGCTTCGGCCGGGGCTTTTGTTTGCGCTCCCTCCGCCATCGAGGCAAAGGAAAAGGGCCGGACCCGAAGGAGTCCAGCCCCTGATTCAGGAAACCTAAAGGTTATTCCGCCGCCACGGGCTCGACCGAGACGAAGCGGCCGGTGCGGCCGCGGTCGATGAACTTCACCCGACCGTCAATCTTCGCAAAGAGCGTATCGTCGCTGCCGCGGCCCACATTGAGGCCGGGCTTCAGTTTCGTGCCGCGCTGCCGCACGATGATCGAACCGCCGGTGACGGTCTGTCCGGCGAAAATCTTCACGCCCAGCCGCTGCGCATTGGAATCGCGGCCGTTCTTCGAGCTGCCTAGTCCCTTTTTATGTGCCATTGCTGTATTCCTGAGGTCCGCAGTGCGGACGAAAGATTCCGCGCCTACGCGGTGTAGCTGTTGCCGTCCACCTGGATCTCGCTGATCTTCACCTGGGTGAACGCCTGGCGGTGGCCCTGCAGCTTCTTGTACTGCTTCTTCCGCTTGAAGTGGAAGACCAGCACCTTGTCGCCGCGGCCTTCGCCGACGACGGTGCCGAGCACTTTCGCCGACTGCGGCTTCACCACCGACCCGCTGTCGCCGGAAAAGGCGAGAACGTCGGCGAACTCCACCGAACCGTTTTCGGCCGGGGTAACCGACTCCACCTTGACCACGTCGCCGGGAGCAACCCGGTACTGCTTGCCACCTGTGCGAATCACCGCGTACATAAAACCTCCGGCGCGCCGAAAACTTACCCCGAAAATCCGGGGAGCGCGCTTCACCTGATCGTTGCTGGGCGGAATTCCTGAATCCCTCCGGCACGCAAAACGCACCGGAAAGGGTCCCGGAGACACACGGGACAGGCAGAATCGCCGAACCTACTCAGTGTATCGGGGATAGAGGGACGGGTCAACCAGCAGCGCGGGCCCTCGCCCGCCTATTTCGGCGCCGGCGCGGTGCCCCAGCGATAGATCATCTCCAGATACCCCAGCTGGATGTTCGGCCCCTTCGGATAGATACTCCGCACCACGCTCTTGCCCCAACCGTATCCGTAATACACGTTGAACGCGAAGTGGCCGGTGGCCTGCCAGTCGGAACTGATGTCGGCCACCGAAGCGAAGGAGCTGTGTCCGTTGGCCGGACGGCCGGTGAATCCGAAGACTTTATTATCGAAGGCGCCGCCGCCCGAGTACCAGAGATCCCGGTTCGAGGCTAGATCGATCCAGTGCAGGTCGCTGCGCAGCTCGAGCCGCTTCGCCGGGCGGTCGATCACCTGCACGAAGGTGTCCGCGGTGTTCATCATGTTGTAGAAGGGCAGCCGGCCATAGACACGCGGCGTCGGCAGCAGCTGCGAAAAGGTGTTCTGCTTGTTGTCCGCGGGATTGTTGTCGCCGGTTTCCCGCAACCAGCCGGCGCGCAGCCACGGCTGGGTGGCGATCTTTGTGGCCCGGTAGCCGCCCTCCACAGCGGCCGCCCCGGCGCTGTCGCTCAGCTTGCCCCAGTTGCCGTTCTGCAGAGCACCCCAGAAGAGGAAGTCGAACAGACCCGGGCCGGCGGGCGCTGTCGCGATGACACTGCCGCCGTACGTCCCCAGACGAATGTTTTTGTGGTCTGTCTGGCGGACGGCCAGAGGGCGGTTGTCGCTCTTGGTCAGCCCGGTACGGCCGTCGTGATAGCCGATCCCGAAGGCGCGGGCGATCACGTGCCCTTTCGCCGCGGTGCGCGTCAGCGCCAGGTACTGAAAGTCGACGTTGATCTCGGGATTGCCGTTCATATTGAAGACACCCTGATCCGCGCGCGCGACGGCGCCAGTCAGGTTCCATGCGCCCCAGCTGGCGTGCGCGTCGATGCCGTCGAAGCTGCGCATGGCGTTGGCGAAGCCAAAATTGCCAATCAGTCGCTGCTGCATGCGATTGTTCTGCAGCCAGAGCATGGTGGGGTCTTTGGGATGGGTTTCCGTTCCGCCGAAGAACTCGAAGCGGCCGAGGCGCACGGCTTTGTCTTCGCCCAGAGCGTAGCGGACGAACCCCTGTTTGAGAAAAGCAGCCGCCGGATAGCTGTTGTTCCCGCTTGCGGCGTAATACGATCCGCCGAGCCCCAGTTGTCCCTGAGCGCCAGGAGCGATAGCGTCGCTGGGCGCATCCAGCACGGCGGGCTGCCCCATTTCCAGCTCCCAGTCCCAGCGGGCGATGCGCTGCGTCATGCCGACGCGCAGGAAGCTTTGCAGGTAGCGGTACTCGTTGCGGTATGGAGGCGCGGAGAACCATTGCCACGCATCGCCGCGGGCCCGCTCCCAGACAAACACATTGAGGGAATGCCCGGAGCCGATGGGGGCAGCCGAGGCAGGCTGAGCAGCAGCGGCACGTGCAGATGCGGTTCCCTGAGGATTGGAAGCGACCAGCGTTTGCCCGTTCAGGACACACGCCGACACGAGAAGCAACAGGCCTGAGGAGTACCTGAGCATATGTTTCGTCAGCATCGCGGCAAAAGGGCGGCTGGTCAACCAACCAAAGATGGAGACTTTTCTCCACCTCGCCACCGTATCGTGTCGCTGCTTCGGTGCGATATGTTCAAAAGGACCTTAGCTCTCATGCCGAGCCCCAGCTCTTCATGGACACGTTGCGTCCCTCTCGCCGCGCTGGCTTCGGCTGCGCTGCTGGCGGCGGGCTGCCATTCCGGCCTGCCGAAGCCGCAGTCGGCGAAGTATGCGCAGTTCGTTGCGGCGTTTTACGTGGGGCTGGGGGCGTTCCAGGTGGGAAATGATGCGCGGGCGGACGACATGCTGAACCAGGCGACGCAGCTGGCTCCCGGAGAGCCGGCGGCCTGGGCGGACTGGGGGCTGCTCGCCCTGCGGCAGCGCAATTACGATGCGGCGAAGCAGCGGCTGGACCGCGCTGAGGGGCTGGCCAAGGACAACGGGCGTATCGAATATATGCTGGGCCTGCTGGAGAGCGATCGCGGCAACTCCGCCGCGGCGATTGCCGACTTTCGCCGAGCCGACGAACTTGAGTCGCATAATCCGCGCATCCATTACTCGCTGGCCACGGAGATCGAGCGCCAGGGAGCGCCCGACGCCGAAGCGCAATTTGAGCAGATCCTGCAGCAGATCCTCGCCGAGGAGCCGAACAACCTCGCCGCGCTGCTGGAACTGAGCCGGATGGCGGCAAAGCGGGGAGACGCGGCGACGCTGCGGTCTGCAGTGGACAAGATTGCCGCGCTTTCCGCGAGCTGGCCGCAGGACGCGAAACAGCGCCTGGCGGATCTGCAGTCGGCGGCGAGCAGCGGGCCTCCGCAAATGGCGGCGACGCGCAGCATTTTTTTGCGGAACGTGCTGATGCAGCTTCCGGGGTTTCGCCAGCAACTCTCGGTGCTGCGTGCTGAGCCGGGCGAAGAAGCGCCGCCGTTTCTGAGCTTCCTGCGGTTGCCCGCGCCGCAATCGGAACCGGCTGCAGCCGATACGGCGATCACCTTCGCGCTGGAGCCGCTGCCGAATCCGGGCCACGGCGCATGGGACTGGATTGCGGCGGTCTCTCTGAGCGACAGCGGAGCGGCGACGGTGCTCGTGGCGAATGCAAAAACGGTCCAGCTCAGCGGCGGGCCTTCGTATCCATTTCCGGGTGGGGCAAAGAGTGTCGCGCCCGGACCTGAAGGTGTTCTCGCGATCGACTTCAATTACGACTTCAAACCGGATCTGGTGCTCGCCGGAGCGGGCGGCGTACGGTTTCTTCGCCAGGATTCTCCCCAGCACTTCACCGATGTGACGGCGGAGACGAAACTGCCCGCGGGAATTGTGAAGGGTGGTTCCACGGGCGCGTGGGCCGCAGATATCGAAGCCGACGGCGATCTGGACATCGTGCTCGGAGCGGCATCCGGCGAGCCGACGGTTCTGCGCAATAACGGCGACGGCAGCTTCGCGCCGATTCATCCTTTCGCCGGTGTTTCGGGAATGCAGCAATTCGTGTGGGCCGACCTTGACGGCGATGGTTTGCCGGATGCTTCGCTGATCGACGGTGCAGGGAGGCTGCACGTTTTCCATAACCAGCGCGGCGGAGTTTTTCGCGAGACGGGCGCGCCTGGGAATCTCGGGACGGTGAAAGCCATTGCGGCGGCGGATACGCGGCACGGCGGCACGCTCGATCTGCTCGTCGTGCAGGCTGGCGGAGCGATCACGCGGCTGGTGAACGACAACGGCAGCTGGACGACAACGGATCTGGCTCAGGCGCCGGATGCCGCGCAAAACCTCAGCGGTCCTGTGCGCCTGCGGACTGCAGACCTCGACAATAACGGCGCTGTCGACCTGCTGCTGCTGGAGGTGGGCGCGCAGGAGCACGGTGCGGGAGCGCTGGCGTGGCTGGGCAATCCTGATGGAAGCTACACGCTGCTGCCGCATGCGGCGACGGCGGAGCGCGTCTTTGCCGCCGCGGACCTTACTGGCTCCGGACACCTTGACCTGGTGGGGCTGAATGCGACCGGCGCGCCGATCCGGGCTGTGAATCACGGGACGAAGAATTATCACTGGCAGGTGATCCGCACGCGGGCCGTGACGGCGAATGGCGATCAGCGCATCAACTCCTTCGGCATAGGAGGCGTGCTGGAGGTGCGCTCCGGCCTGTTGCTGCAGGCGCAGCCCGTCACCGGACCGGAAGAACATTTCGGCCTCGGCAACTGGACGGAGACGGATGTCGCGCGCATCCTGTGGCCCAACGGGACGATCAACGCGGAATTTCAGCTGCAAGACGATCAGCAGGTGCTCGCGGAGCAGAGGCTCAAGGGCTCCTGCCCCTTCCTTTTCGCGTGGAACGGGCATGCGATGGAATTCGTGAAGGATACGGTGCCGTGGGGATCGGCGATCGGCCTGCGCATCAATGCGCTTGGCCCCGCGCGCATCGCCGCGACGCAGGAGTGGTACAAGATTCCCCGCGCCGATCTGGCGCCGCGCGACGGCGGCTACGATCTGCGCATCACCGGCGAGTTGTGGGAGACCTACTACTACGACTGGCTCGCGATGATGACGGTCGATCATCCGCAGGACACAGAGGTTTTCACCGACGAGCGCTTCGTGGTCCCGCCGGTGAAGCTTGCGATCACGGCGACGGATGAGCCGCATGCCATCGCGCGCGCCACGGATGATCACGGCAACGACGTCACCGATGTGGTGCGGTCGCTCGACGGGCGTTCTCTCGACACGTTCGCGCGCGGGCAATATCAGGGCGTTGCGCAGGATCACTGGGTGGAGATCGACCTCGGACCCGATGCGCCGACCTCGGGACCGCTGTATCTGATTGCGCGCGGATGGCTGCATCCTTCCGATTCGTCGATCAACATCGCGCTGAGCCAGGGACATCATGAGCAGCCGCAGCCGCTGCGCCTGGAAGTGCCGGATGGCCGCGGTGGATGGAATATCGCGCGCCCGAACCTCGGCTTCCCTGCCGGCCGCAATAAGATTTGCCTGATCGATCTGACGGGCGTCTTCAGGCCCGGCACGCCGCACAAGGTGCGCCTGCGCACGAACCTCGAAGTCTACTGGGACCAGATCCAGTGGGCGCGCGGGCTGCCCAATACGCCGCTGCACATCACGCGCATCGCGCCGTCGATGGCCGATCTGCACTATCGCGGGTTCTCCGCGATTCATCAGGCGAACGCCTCGTCGCCGGAGATCCCGGACTATAACCGCATCGTCTCGACGACGCAGATCTGGCGCGATCTGGAAGGCTATTACACGCGCTATGGCGATGTGCGCGAGCTGCTCGGCGGCGTCGACGACCGTTACGTGATCATGAATGCCGGCGACGAATTGTCGCTCCAGTTTGCCGCGCCCACCGCGCCGCCTGCCGGCTGGGTGCGCGATTATGTGCTTGCCGGCGATGGGTGGATCAAGGACGGCGACTACAACTCCACCGATTCGGCCACCGTGCAGCCGCTGCCGTATCACGCCAAAGACTGGTACGACGATCCGCCGGGCCGCCTCGAAGACGAGTGGGTCTATCGGCATCACCCTGAGGACTGGCAGACGTGGCAAACGCGCTACGTCGCGCCGGATGTTTTCCGCAACGCAATGAATCCGGCGCACGAGACCGGAACTCAGAAGGGAACGCTATGAAGTACGGTTGGCCAGGCCGCGTCATCTTATGGATCCTGTTTGCGGGCATGCTCGCGACGCCGGCGATCATGCGCCACTACGCGGCGCGACGCGCGGCGGCGCACGCGGTGGAGCTGAGCTGCCAGTCGGCGCTGGCGCGCTACGGGTTTTGTTTCACCGAAGTGTCGCAAAAGGCGGGCATCCACTTCGTCCACGAGAAGCCGGTGCTGGATGCGAAGCTCGACACCATCATGCCGGAGGTCGCCTCGATGGGCGCCTCGGTTTCCATTGTCGATTTCGATCGCGACGGGTGGCCCGATATCTACGTCACGAACAGCCGAGCGGGCAGCAGGAATCACCTCTATCGCAACAATCACGACGGCACCTTCACCGATGTTGCTGAGCAGATGGGCGTCGCGGATGTGAATCAGCCCGGCACCGGCGTCTCGATGGGCGCGGTGTGGGGCGATTACGACAACGATGGGTACGAAGACCTGTTCCTGATCAAGTGGGGCAAGCCGGAGCTGTTTCACAACGATCACGGCAAGGGATTCACCAACGTGACCGCCGCGGCTGGACTGCCGGAGTGGATTAACGCCAACACAGCGACGTGGCTCGACTACGACGACGATGGCAAGCTGGACCTATTTGTCGGCGGCTATTATCCGGAGGACATCAACCTGTGGCATCTGGCGAACACGCGGATGATGCCCAACAGCTTTGAATACGCAAACAACGGCGGGCGCAAATACCTCTTCCACAATTTGGGCAACGGGCATTTCGAGGAAGTCAGCGCGAAGGTGGGCATCCGAAGCCGCCGCTGGGCGCTGGCCTGCGCCGCCGCCGATCTGGAGGGCACCGGCTATCCCGACCTGTTTGTCGCGAACGACTACGGCGTGTCGGAGCTGTACATCAACGACCACGGACATTTCCATGAAGCCGGCCAGCAGACCGGCGTCGGATTCGCTCCGAAGAGCGGCATGAACGCGGCTTTTGGCGACATTTTCAATCAGGGAAGGTTCTCGATTTACGTCTCAAATATCTCTGAAGAGGGCGTCCTCATCCAGGGCAATAACCTGTGGGTTCCGCAGGATGGCAAAGCGCTGCACTACGAAAACCTGGCGCGCGATCTCGGCGTGGAACTCGGCGGCTGGAGCTTCGGCGCGCAGTTTGGCGATCTGAACAACGACGGCACGCTCGACCTGTATCTCGAGAACGGATACATCTCCGCCTCGAAGACGCGCAGCTACTGGTACGACTTTTCCAAGGTTGCGGGCGGTAACAGCTCTATCATCGGCGACGCCGCGCACTGGCCGGCGTTCGATGGCCGCAGCCTCTCCGGCTACCAGCAGAAGAAGGTTTGGATCAACGATGGGGCCGGGAAATTCATCGACGTGGCGCAGGCGGTGGGCGTGACGGACCGCTACGACGGCCGCTCCATCGCGCTGGCCGATCTGTGGAACAATGGCGCCCTGGATGCCGTGGTTGCCAACCAGGGCGGGCCGCTGCTGATT
Source organism: Acidobacteriaceae bacterium (assembly GCA_035295245.1). Classification (GTDB taxonomy): domain Bacteria; phylum Acidobacteriota; class Terriglobia; order Terriglobales; family Acidobacteriaceae; genus Palsa-343. Next base: position 1,532 of record DATGJK010000071.1, on the reverse strand, counting down.
TACAAGAACACGGTGGCGCCGCAGAATGACTGGATTGAACTCGATCTGGAAAGCACGACCACCAACCGCAGCGCGATCGGCGCTCTGGTTACGGTGTACTGGAATGGCCAGAAGCAGGTTCAGACGGTAACGGGCGGCAACGGATTCGCATCGGAGAACGACCGGCGCCCGCACTTCGGCCTCGGCAAAAATCCGCACATCGAGAAGGCAGTGATCCGCTGGCCTTCGGGAAAAATTCAGACCCTCGAAAACCTGCAGCCGAATCAGATTCTGCACGTGAAGGAGCCCGCATGACGCCGTCTACCACCGCCGCTCAGCCGACCGCAGCCTCGCCGCGCCCGGCTCTGTGGAAGCGCGTGCTCGACAACCGCTTCACGCCTCCTGTTTTTATCACGCTGATCCTGCTGCTCGGGAACGTGTCGTTCGGAATCCTGGAGAGCTACCAGAAGACGCTGCTGGCGATTGTCGCCAGCATGGTTACAGAAATGCTGCTGGGGCGGATTTTTCTCGGCAAATGGCCGCATCCGGCCAGCGCCTACATTACCGGGATCAGCGTGGGTATCCTGCTGCGCTCGCCTGCGTTCTGGCCCTATGCGCTGTGCGCCGCGCTGTCGATCACGTCGAAGTACGCCGTCCGCGTGCGCGGGCGCCATCTCTTCAATCCGTCGAACTTCGGCATTTGCGCGCTGCTCTTCCTCGCGTCCTCCTCGGTGGCAGGGTTGAGCATTCAGTGGGGGAATAATTTGGCGTCGCTCGTCATCATCTGGATTCTCGGTTCCCTGATCCTGTGGCGGGCGAAGCGTTTTCAGATCACGGCGACGTACGTGGTTTCCTTCCTGCTGCTGGCGCTGCTGCGCGCACAGATCACGGGCGATCCGTGGCAGGCTGAGGTCTCGCCGATTACCGGGCCGATGTACCAGCTGTTCATGTTCTTCATGATCACGGATCCGAAGACGACGGTGCGGTCGAAGACCTGGCAGTGCGTGGTGGCGGTCTGCGTCGCTGTCGTCGAAATGCTGCTGCGGCTCGATCAGAGCGTCTATGCGCCGCTGTACGCGCTGTTCCTGGTTGGACCGCCGGCGCTGCTGATCGAGATAGCGATCGACGCGCGCCGCAAGCGCCGTGTTGCCGCGGGTCCGGCGCTCACTCCGGAGATCGTTCGCTAGACCATGCGCACTCAGGGTTCCGCTCGTTCGCTTCTGATGGCGCCTGCCCTTTTGGCGCTCGCTCTCGCCGGATGCAAGGGCAGGCAGGCAAATTCCGCGCCTGCACAATCCTCCCCAGCGACTGCCGCCGCGCGCGCTGCTGCCAATGTCGAGGGAGTCACGCCCGCGGCCATTCCCGCGCCGACAACGGCGGCTACCGCGCCGCGTCCATCCGGACCGATCACCTTCACCGACGTGGCCGCGCAAGCCGGCATTCGCTTCCGCCACAACAACGGCGCCTTCGGGCAGAAATACCTGCCGGAGACGATGGGCTCAGGCGTATGCGTGATCGATTATGACAACGACGGATGGCCCGACCTGTTCTTC
>DATGJK010000070.1:0-21924 GCA_035295245.1 Acidobacteriaceae bacterium | reverse complement strand
GCGCGTCGCCGGTGTGGGCGTCGGCGTCGATTCCGCAATGCGCATCAGGGGTGTACTCAGTGCAAGCCGCGGTTGCACCTCAGCGCAGAACAAGCCGCACAGCGCCATCACGACTGCGCAACTGGCCCGCGCGAGCCTTGGAGCCCATACGGCGGCGATGAGCGTGACCGCGAAACTCAGTAAGAGCCCGGCGAAAACCTGCCCAGGCTGCGGACCGTACCAGCGCGCGATGCAATCGCCGCCCGCAAAACAAAGGGCAGCAAAAAGCGCCGGCGCCGTAAGTGTCCTGACTCGCGGATCTGCCCTGACCGTTTCTCCTGGCGCTGTTTTCGATTCGATTTCCGGAAGCGGTGGACTTGCGGTGGCGGCCATGATCGAACTGAAAGCGATCCAGGCGTTTCCTGCGCACCGGCCGATTTGGTTTTGCGCAGCGTTCCGGATCACGTCAGACAGCGGGATTCTAGCGGTCCCCAACCGGCAGCCAAACAAGAATCACGCCTGCCGCCAAACGCAGGTAATCCTGCGACCGCGAAGGTTCCCGTTTCCGGTCTGGTTGGGCGGTTAGACGCGGGGAGCGTTGGTGGCTGGAATCTCGGTGCGGGGCTGCTGTTCATGACCGCGCACGCTAACCGCCTGAGCCTGCGCCTCACGCAGCGGCGGCAGATAGCGCGTCTGCAACCAGGTGTAGCGAATGCGGTGAATGACGGTCAGCGTCGAGATCACGGCGAGCACCCACAGAACCGGCGCCATCACATCCCAGCGCTGGAAGAGCGCGCCGAGGATGATCAGCACGACCCGCTCCGGCCGCTCCATGAAACCTACCTTGCACTGTCCGATCAGCGCTTCGGCGAGGGCGCGCGTGTAGCTGACCATCAGCGAAGTGATCATGACGAACGCCGCCAAAAAAACATAAAAGAGCCGATTGCCACGCGCGTAGAAAACCAGCAGTCCGAAGAACAGAACCACGTCAGAATAGCGGTCGATCACCGAATCGAAGAACGCGCCGAAGACGGTTACCTTTTGCGTCTGGCGCGCGACACGGCCGTCCACCATGTCGAAGATGCCGGCTCCGATGATCACCAGCCCCGCGTACAGGAACATCCGCACGTAATTGTGCTGATTGCCGAAGCCAAACAGCACCGCTGCCGCGCTGTTGATCACCAGGCCCAGGAACGTGAGGACATTCGGAGAAATGCGCGTCAGAGACAGCCCGTTCACAATGGCCTGGAGAACCACGCCGCAGGCGCGCCCAAAGGCGCTCGTCCACGTCTTGTGGGGCTTGGATTCGGCCATGCGGCCTCTACTTTCCTGCTTGTGCTGCGGCTTGGTCTTCCGTCTCGTCGTGAATCGTCGACAGCTTCAGGATCTCGAGTTCGCGCTTCCCGTTCGGCGTCACCACCGTCGCCATATCGCCTACCTGCTTGCCTACGATGGCTTTACCGATGGGCGAAGTGGTTGAGATGAGACCTTTGCTCACGTCCGATTCTTCGCTGGTCACAAGCTTGTACTCGATTTTCTCATCTTTGGTCGTGTCATACACGAGTACTGTGGAGCCGAAGCCGGCGCGGTCGCGCGGAATGTTCGCCAGGTTCACCAGCGCCAGTTCGGCCATGCGCTTCTTCAGCTGGCCAAGACGCGCGTTCACGAACTCCTGGCGCTGCTTGGCCATGTGGTACTCGGCATTCTCACTGAGGTCGCCCATTGCAACAGCCTTCTTGATCTCGGCCGGAAGTTCGTGGGCCAGCTCGTGCTCGAGTTGCCGGATCTCTTCCAGAAGTTTTTTCTTGATATGTTCGGGCATCAAAAACTTTCCTTCACCGGGTCGCTCTATTGGGCAACGAGCAAAAGCTGTCCTCTGAAGCGCAAGGCTTCACGACAGCGTCGCTCATAGCTGATTGATCGGAGCAGAACCCCGGTGAAACGGGAAATCGGGTCCGGGAGGCTTGGGGTCCAACCACCTCACTCCCCCGATTATACGATGCCGCTTTTCGCCCTGCGGGCATCGAGAAAACTCTGCAGAATCAACACGGCAGCCACCTGATCCACCACTTCGCGATGGCCGGAAAGCGGCCGTCCCACCGCGTGCAGATGCCGATGGGCCTCCGCCGACGTAAGCCGCTCGTCCCACAGGTGTACGGGCAGAGAAAACGCCGTCCGCAGGCTCTCCGCAAAAGCCTGGGTTTTGGCCGCCTGGGGGCTGATGTCCCCCGACATGTACAGCGGGTTCCCGATCACAATCGCCGTACATCCATATTTGCGCAGCAGACGCCCGAGCGACTTCAGATCCTGTTTCGTGTTCTTTCGAACCAAAGTGAGTACCGGCTGCGCGGTCAGCCCCAGTTCATCCGAGACGGCCACGCCAATGCGGCGGTCACCGAAATCGAGGCCGAGCAGACGCTGTTCCACACCTTAGAGGGTACCGCGGGAGCCACGGTTAAATGCCGCATCTTACAATCAGATAAGGAATCAAACGGTCAGGACGAACCCCTTGCTGCGACGCTTCCTTCTTCTTTTGGTGCTGCTGGTTCTCGCGGCTGCTGGAGCCGTGGCGTTCGCGCTCCTGGTCCCCACCGGCCCACGCACGGCCGAACTCGTGGATATCAATCCCGGCATGACCACCACCCAGATCGCCGGCGTCCTGAAGCAGCAGGGCATCATCCGCAGCCGCGACGTCTTCCTGGCGCTGTACCTGGTCCGCGGACGGACCCTCAAGGCCGGTACCTATCAGTTCGATCATCCCGCGCGCATGACCGAGGTTTGGGAGCGACTCCGCCGCGGAGACGTGTACACGGTCGCCGTCACCATCCCCGAAGGCTCCAACATCTTTGACATTGCAACCCGCCTGCAGGCTGCCGGGCTGGTCTCAAAGGATGCCTTCCTTCAGGCCGCGCGACAGGACCGCACCCTGGTTCAGGACCTCGACAAGACCGCTCCCACCCTGGAGGGATACCTCTTCCCGGATACGTATCACTTTCAGCCGCACATGACGTCCGAGGAGATGATGATCGCGATGGTGCGCCGATTCCGGCAGGAAGCCCAGCAACTCGGTATGACCGCCGATTATCACCAGCTCGTGACGCTGGCCTCGCTGATCGAGAAGGAGACCCCGCTCGACAGCGAGCGTCCGCTGGTGGCCAGCGTCTTTGAAAATCGCCTCGACAAAAACATGCCGCTGATGACCGATCCCTCGGTGATTTATGCTGCGCTGCTCGACGGGCGGTATCGCGGAACCATCTATCAGTCCGACCTTGCCGCCAATTCTTCCTACAATACCTATAAGCACGCCGGCTTGCCGCCCGGCCCAATCTGTAACCCTGGAGTTCGGTCACTCATGGCGGCCATGCATCCGGCACAGACGAATTACCTCTATTTCGTGGCTGCCAGCGCGGACCCATCCGGGCAGTCACGTTTCTCCTCGACCCTGCAGGAACATGCCAGAGATGTGGAAGCGTATCGGCGCGCTGTGCGGCAGCAGAACGGTACGCGATGAGGCGGAACTTTACCTCCCCGGCATGCGTCCATCTCGCTGGTGCCGGCCAATATACTCGCAGTTTGCTGAGCTGAAAGAATGCATCGATGGCGGAGCAAGGCAGTCGTGGTCCTGACGCTGGTCTTACCGGCCCTGAACGGCTGTCTCTGGCACACGCGCAAAGTCCCCAAAGCGGTTGTTCCCACCGGCGTGCTTTCCGCGACCCCGGATCAGCTGGTCGATCTCATCAATAAGGAATATGACCGCGTCAACTCCCTCAGCGCCACCGTCACTTTCACTGCGACCGAAGGCGGGCAAATCAAGGGCAAGGAACTGACCGTCGCTCCTTTTACCGGCTACATCCTCCTGCGCAAGCCCGAGTCGCTGCGCGTTATCGGCTACCTGCCGGTGGTGCACTCGCCTGCCTTTGACATGGCCAGCGACGGCAACACCTTCACCCTGGTGATCCCGCCGAAAAACAAGGCCATCGAGGGAGCCAACATGGTGACCCAGCTGTCATCCAACTCCTTCGAAAACATGCGCCCGTACATGTTCGTCGATTCCATGCTGATTCCAAAGATCGGCCCCGGCGATCTGGTTTCACTCATCGGCGACAGCACGCTTGTCGCGGACAGGAACATGCACAAGCTGGTGCTGCGCCCCGACTACCTGCTGGCCGTCGCCGACCGCCAGGGTGACAGCAACATCCTGCTCACCCGCCGCGAGATTCGCTTCAGCCGTCTCGACCTGAGCCCTGTCGAGCAGGACATCTACGGCACGGATGGGCAAATGCAGACACAGGCCCTGTACGGGCCGATGCAGAAGTTCGGGGATCAGCAGTTCCCCGGAACCATCACCATCAAATGGCCGCTGCAGGAGCAGCAGATCCTGATCACCGTCCAGAAGCTGCGGGTCAACCTCAACCTCGAGGATTCGCAGTTTCAGCTGCAGGTGCCGAAGGGCATGCCGGTGCAGCAGCTGAAGTGAGAAGGCAGGGAACAGGCATCAAGGAGCAGACCCCCACCCCCCGGGGGGAATTTGATCAAGTCGCAGCCGTGAACGCCGCGGTTGATTGAAACGCGGTCACTTCGGAGACGGTCGTCTTTGATGCCGTCATGACCGTCTGTGATCAGTTCGCGGCCGCGACGGCGGCAGATGATTGGAAACGGATCACTTCGGTTGCGACCCTGCATGATCAGTTCACGACCGCGTTGTGATCAGTTGCGGTCATGAAGCGGTCACAGGTGACGTGCGCATTGCGACTTCAAAGAGCGGAGAACAGCAGGTCAGCGGGTTAACGAGTTAGCCAGTCACTTTTGTTTTTAGGGGGGCAGATCCCCCTTCAGCGAAGGCATGCAGTTGATTCGGCAACGGTTCGGAAGGGGAGCTGATCCCCCCGGAATTGCCGGATCCCCTCTAAAGCGTTCCGGTACTTATGGATGGCGGCTTGCACTTTGTTTTCAAATGCCTGCCAGTTGCTAATGGCTAGTGCCAATTGCCAGTGATCAGTCGTCAGTGATCAGTTGTCAGGGATCGGTGATCCCGCAAACAGGAAAAAGCCCCACCGGTGAGCGAGGCGTTTCGCAGAATTTCTACTCTAAGTTCAGGATATCAACCGGAGTGTCATTTTTTTCCAAGTTTGTTGGCGGGTAAGCTGCATGGAATGTGGGGAGACACGAAAGTAAGGGGTTGACTGGCGAAAGCGAGGCGATGGAGTACATGACGGGGTCATGTCCGGATTGCCGATCACTCGGCCATCACGGCCGAGTGGGTCGGCAAATGGTTTCCTAATATCTGGACGAATGATCGAGGCTGAGGCTCTGTTCGAGCCGGAAGCGCAAGTTGGTCTCAGCGGGCACGCTCAGCTTTTTGCCGCGGGTCAGCGTCTGTGCGCCGGCACCAGCGGCTCCACCAGCCAGAGCACCGATCGCTGCGCCTTTGCCGCCGCCGGCGATCGCACCGATGATGGCGCCTCCAACGGCACCGCCTCCGACGTACTTGCCGGTGCGTTTGTTCTTGCCGACGCCTTCCTTCCCGTTGCCTGCGGCGAGATCCTGGCTGTCCACGCTGTAGCGCTCGCCGTTCACCCGGACGGAGCGCAGGGTGAGGGTCAGGCCTTCGTTATCGCGGATGGCGGCCAGCTCGGCCGGTGAGCCGCGGGGAATGAGCACGCGGCCGTCGCTGTCCCGCACGTCTTCGCTGACTTTTCCGGTGTACCTGTGCGTTTCGCTGGTGTCCTGGGTGGCGTCGGCCTGGATGGCTTCGTCGGTGCGGACGGTAATCTCGGTGCCGCTGGGAATCGTCGAGGGGTGCTGCGCAACGACGACGGCGGCAGGGCTCAGAACTGCGAGTGCCAGGGCGGTGGAGAGAGCTCTCATGATGTGTACCTCAGGGAAAAACCGCGTACCCTGAATAAGATGCCGACGCAGCACCCGGCGTGTCCGATGGCGGCTGAACCGCCTTCGGCCCTCGAGATTCTGCTACCGTGAATTGCCGGGCAGGAACTTATGATCACGATGAAGAAGATAGGAATCGTCAGAACCTCTTTCAAAGATCCGGCCGAAATCCCGATGGGCCTGGGCGCGCAGCACGACGCTGAAGGCATTCTCGAGATCAATCCGGAACTGGAGACGGGACTGACGGATATCGAGGGGTTCTCGCACCTTTTTGTCCTCTGGGCCTTCGACCGGTCCGAGGGATTCGAGCTGATGGTGACGCCGCCGAGCGATCCTCATCCGCACGGCGTGTTTGCGACGCGCGCGCCCTGGCGGCCGAATCCCATTGCCCTGACGGTGGTCGAACTTCTGCGCCGCGAGGGACGGCGGCTGTTTGTGCGCGGAGTGGATATGGTGGACGGAACGCCGATTCTGGATATCAAGCCGTATCTGTCGGGCGTACCTGCGGAGCGCTTGCGACGCGGGTGGCTGGCCGAAGCCGAAGCTCGCCAGCAACAGCGGCGATAGCCACTCTTCTCTGCGCGTGTCGGGTGTCTGCAAGCCGTCTATTTCGACGGGTTATCGCGCTATAAAGCGCGAATGTCGGAGTAGCGCGAATGTCCGAGTTGCCGGTCACTCGCCCGGAATGCACCCAAGCGTTGGGACGAGCGTCTACCAACAACAGCGCGGGTCGGTGGTGAATGGTGCGCCAATGACTGCGTTTTGGAGTTCCGCGACATCGGCTGCTATCGGGATTACTGACCAGCCGCCCAAGAAGTCCAACTTTCGCTCACGGTCTGATCGAAATGCGACGAGGTACGTCGTGCGTGCTCGACCTCCGCGCTCATAATGGATGAACAGCACATCTCTACAGCGTCCAGCAAAGATGAGCCGGCGAGAGGGAAGTTTGGGGTCCACCACCACATCGCCAACTTGGAACTTCTCTCGCGGGTTTGCGAGTACAAATGTGTTCTGTTTCGTGAGTTCGACAAACGCACTCTTCAGAGAGTCAGGCATTGCGTCAGTGGACTGATATATCGCGCAAGTGCCGCCAAACAGTTGGCTGATGCGCTCGTGAGACGGACCAGGTTCTGTGGTCTTCGACTGCTGGCTCCATGAGAGCGTTCCGATCCAGATAGCGAAACAGACAGCGATTCGTAAGCCCGTACTTTTCATTGAACGCCATTTTAGCCGGGTTCTGGGCCTCGGCAACTCGGACATGTGGCCGGTGGTCCGGCTCCTCCAGATGTCCGAGTTGCCGGTCACTCGCCCATCATGTGCCCACCTTCATCCAGACCCTGATCTTCCTGGAGCGACGAAACCCATGCTTGACCGTCACAAAGACGGACGTGACATCGACGCCCGCATTTTGACTCATGCGAAGCTCGTACTCGCCGGGTGGGAGCGAGAAGGCAAACACCCCATCGTCCCCTGTTACACATGCTGCCACCGGTGCTTCACTCTTCTGATCTGACAGCCGGTAAAGCGGATCGGAAGGCTTTCGACGGAAGACCTGGACCAATGTGCTCAAGCTTCCTATTCCTGGCCCCACAACGGTACCGCTCACCATCCGCACTGGCTTGTCCCGAAGGTCGATCATGACTGTTTCATTGCCACCCCACCGAGTCTTGGTTGTGACAGGCTCGTCGGTGCAGTGGTGGCTTCGGACCTGCTGGGCCAGAGCCGAACCGGTAACCGCACAGAGAAGGGCAAGCCCGAACGCCATACCATGTGGCCGATTCATACTGTTTCCTCAATATTGAGGCAGATTGTAGTTCCGGGTGAGTGGTCGCCTGTTCAGAAGTTTCTCCACCCGGCCAGCCCCCGCCCCCAAACTTCCGAGTTGCCGGTCATTCGGCCGCATCGAACACACCTCATCAGGGGTTCAGAATTATCATCTTGCGAAGACGTGCGTAGCAAGCCTCGACGCGCTAATGAAAAAAAAGCAAGCTGTCAGCATCGCATAGCCACTTACTTTCTCCTCAAGCAGGAGGGACCACAGCCCCAGCGATGAAATCGCAAAAATCGCCGAGTCGAAATGAAGGCCCCGACTCATCCCATGCCAGACCCCGATAAGATGGAAGCAATATATAAGCCAGTAGACGAAATACAAAGCACTCGTAACCGCGAACATCTGCTTTTGTTTCCATGGACCGCTCGGGTCTGACATCCGGTGCCCTCCTCTCGATTACTAGTAACAATTGTTTAGCGATAACACAGCGTGATCCGCCGCCGCTACTCCACCCTCGAAGGATCGATCCCGCTAATCCAATAAGTTCGCATTGCAGGGCCTTCTGCGACAGGAGCCGCTCAACCCTGCTGAAGCTGTCCCGAATAAAGCTTATGCGTATCCGCCGGTCCGCGGATTAGTCGGGCCCGCGAGCCGCAAACCAAAGTCACGTCGTCCAGTTCAGTCCGTGTGGGGTCTGCCGAATCCTGCCGCTTCGATCCGTAAATGGGCGAGTTGTCGCCAACTGGGACATAAGGGGTATGACAATGCCGCCTTGCCGGTTATTCCAGGGTTGATAATTTGCGGGCCTCGGTTTCCGGGCGCTCCTGGAGGTTTTGCGCGGTCTCTGAAGTCTGCCTTTCCAGGGACGACGCGCTACTGGAGCGGCCGGTCCGTGTACAGGGTGTTCATTGAGAGCACCTGCACCTCGTAGAGCCGCTTGCCGAGCAATTGCTCCATGTGGTCATGGAAGTCGCCCGGCACGAAAAGAAAATGCCTTGGCCCCGAGCCCCACAGGCGCAGCAGATCCTGATCGCTGAGAAAGATATGCGGCGCGTCAGGATAATTCGATCCCCACACCATCGACGAGCCGAACAACTCATGCGGATCCTCTTCGGGATCGGGCTCGAAATACCATTGCTTCCCATGTACGAGCAGCACCTGCCGGTGGGTGTAGAAGGGCACTGAGCTGCCGTCGGACTGGTCCCCATAGAGCAGGATTTGCGCGTTGGCATTCTGCGGCTCGGCCATCAGCCGGTTGATGTTCGCGGCGATCGGCTCAGAGGAGAGCATGGGCGCAAAACGCACCAGCGCGATATGCGCGGCGACTAGCACGATGGCCATGCTGAAAGCCACCGTCACCGTCGATTCAAACGCATGTCCGCGGCGGCGCAGGCGCCATGCGGCAATCGGTCCGGCAAGGAATGCGAATGCGGCCAGCGCGGCGGGCAGACGCAGGCCAGCAAATGCCGGTCCGGTCAGGTCGAAGAAATGGGACGTGGCGAGCGCGTAATCGCCCACGCCGCGATGCGCCATCATCGTGCCGGGATCGACATACGGCAGATGCCGCGACCTCCACAGCCCCCACGCCAGCACGGCGGCAATCGCAGATCCGGCAGCAACAAAAAAGGCATGCGCGCCCGTCAGCCACTTGCGTGTATCGGGAGCTTGTTCGATGGTCGCCAGACCGCCGGCGATCAGCATCAGCGCCGCCGGATAAATCGGCCAGGTGTAGTACTCCTGGTTCGTCGAGATACCGAAGAAGATCAGGATGAACCCAGCGTAGAGCGCGAGCAGCAGACCGCTCCGGGCGCGGAAGCGCAGACGCGCGGCGATCGCCGACGACTCCTGCGCGGTCAGCCGCGGGTCCAGAAACTGGATGGTGTTGGTCGCGTCGTAGCGCACGTCGGACGCAAAGAGATGCCGGTTGCGCCACGCACGGCGGATCGCTACGGGAATAAACAGGCTCCACGGGAAGAGCCACACCAGCTGTCCCAGCCAGAAGATGGCGAAGGGCTGGCGATTGTAGTCGTCCGGATAGCGCTTGCCGATGAAGCGGAGAAAGTGTTCGTTGACGAAGTAAAACCAGAAGAATCCGTGCACGTGTCCCGGCGCGGGAACATTGCTCGTCGGATGCCCATAACCTGGATTGCGCAGTCCGTTCAGAATGTGCCACGGCGCTCCGATCGCGAGGAAAAGCAGCAGCCCCGTCAACAGCCGGAATTCGCGCCAGCGCCGCCACTCGCCCGTAAGGGCCAGCCAGGGAATGACCGCCGCGATGAAGAAGACCGGGGCGATCAACCCCTTGGCCAGCAGCGCCAGAGCCAATGATCCATAGGCGACGTAAAGACGCGAGGGCTTGCGATCCTCGACGCCGGTGATGAAGGCGTACAGCGACAGCATCAGCAGGCAGGTGAGGATCGACTCGGGAATCAGAAAGCGTGTGAAGAGGAATGGGCCAACGCAGGTGAGGACAGCCAGCGCGGCATAAAACGCGGCGCGGTCGCCCCAGGCGCGGCGGCTCCAGAACCAGGCGATGATCGCGCAGCCGAGCACCCCCAGCGCCATGGGCAGGTGCGTCGCGAACACGTTGTACCCGAAGAGCGCGTAATCGACGGCGACCATCCAGTAGGGAAGCGGCGGCTTTTCGAGATAGCGGATGCCGTTGACGTAAAGCGTGACCCAATTACCGCTGGTCAGGATATGTGCCGCCGCCTGGGCATGGGTCGCGTCCGCGTCGTCCAGAATCGACGGCGAGAACAGGGCAGCGCCAAAAATAGCAAGGAAGACCAGCAGGAGTACGGTCCAGGCCTTCCGCGGCGATTGAAACACAGGTGACGATTCCGGCGGCGCTGATGGCGCGGCCGCGGGGGAGCTCGGACTGGTCATTTGTTTCGGACCAGGCATTAAGTTCAGAATATCAGTCATGCCGCGCAGGGAAGGCGGCTATAAGATGCGCGGGGAACTCCGGAAGATACAGAAGTTAGCGGCGCCGCTCCGGCTGAATCTGTCAAAATGTGCCGACGATCCGGATGTCGATCCGGTGCACGACACGCGGACGGGCACGCGGCGTCTGCAGGCCACGCTGGAAGAATTGTTGCGCGCCACGCCGGAGGGCGATTCCGGCCAAGCCATCCGAGCGGCTGCCACGGCACTGATGCGGCAACTGAAGAAAATCCGCCGTGCCGCGGCCCCGGTGCGCGACCTCGACGTTCATCGCAAGCTGCTGGACAAGCTGGTCAAGCACGCGCTTGGCGAGAAGACGAAGAAGGAGAAACGCCAAGACGCGCCTGAACCGGCAGAATCCGCGATTTCAGACAAGCCCGATTTACTAGAGCGGCCCGAAGCCGGCCTGCGGACCACCGGCCTCGAGCAGCAGGCGGATGACCTGGATGCGTGGCTGAAGCACCGCCGCAATCAAGATGCGCGTCACCTGCAGGCGCAGGCGAATTCTCTGTTAGCGAAATTCGACAAGCGACTCAGCGATTTGGCGAGCGCTCTGCAGGCAATGCCCAGCCGGCGTGCGGCCAAACCTCCCGGTGTTGTCGCGCTGGACAGCTTTGCGCGGCTCGCCTCGGAAATGCAGTTGCTCGATGCCGGCAATCTGCACGACTTCCGCAAAGGCGCCAAGAAGGCGCGGTATGTGGCGGAACTGGCCGCTCAGGGCGACAAGCACGCCGACGCCGTCGCGAAGACGCTCAAGAAGCTGCAGGATGAGATCGGCGACTGGCACGACTGGCTGGTGCTCGCGGAAGAAGCGCACGCGGCGCTCGGCGACGGCGCCACGGAGTTGGCGGCTCTGGTCGAAACCGAGCGCGAACGACACTTCGTGGCGGCCATGAAGACCGCGGCAAAACTCCGCGGCCGCCTCATGGGCGAGTGGCTGGCGACGTCGCGCAAGCCCGCCGCCTCCGCACGCCCGCGTCCGGCCGCGCCGAAGAAAGCTACCGCCAGATAGCGCCGCCGCAATCGCCGCCTGCTCGTGTATCGTGCTGGCGTACGCCGAACCATCTGATTACTCTGTTCTCTGGAGCGCATGCAGACCTTTGCGGCCATCGACATCGGATCCAATTCCTGCCGCCTGAAGATCGGCCGGGTGGTGCGGCACGAGCTGCACATCGTCCATGAGGACCGCGAGGTGACGCGCCTCGGCGGCAGCGTCTTCGAGTCGGGCATCGTCTCTCCGGAGGCCATGGCCGCGACGCTGCGCACTCTCAAGCGCTTCTACAAAGCGGTGCAGTCGCACGGCGCGGACAAGGTGCGAGCGGTTGCCACCTCCGCGATGCGCGACGCGCGCAATTCGCGAGCGTTTTTGGCGTGGGTGCGCGACGAGACAGGCTGGGATGTCGAGATCATCTCCGGCCTCGAAGAAGCGCGCCTGATCCATCGCGGCGTGGTGGAGAACGAGCATGGCGCCGGTGGACGATGTCTGCTGCTCGACCTCGGCGGCGGCAGCTGCGAGATCACGCTGTCGGAGCAGCGGCGCATCCGCGATACCGTCAGCCTGCCGCTGGGCGCGGTCCGTCTCACGCAGGAGTTCCTGCGCAGCGATGTGCCGGAGAAGGATGAGATCCGGCGCATGAAGCAGTTCATCGACCGCGAACTGCGGCGGGCACGACGCCGCATCTCCGCCGAGGGCGTGCGCCTGACCTTCGGCACCTCAGGGACGGCGGCCGCCCTGTCTGATGCCGCGCTCGCTGTTGCGAAGAAGCGCGCGAAGCGGGGGTTGCAGGATCTGACACCGGTGGACGTGGTGCGCAGGCTTACGTCGCGCCTGACAAAAATGAACGCCGGCGAACGCGCCTCGGTGCCCGGCATCGGCCCGCGCCGCGCGGAGATCATCGTTGCCGGAGCGCATGTCTTTGCCGAGGTGCTGGAACAACTCCAGCTGCCGGGATTCCGCTATTCACCGATGGGGCTGCGCGACGGCATCCTCGCGCAAATGCTCGCCGAGCAGGACCCCAGAGCGTCGGTGCATCAGCAGTTCGAGCAGGAGCGGTGGCAGGGGGTGCTGGAGACCTGCCGGCGCTACGGCATCGATCCGCGCCAGGCGGAGCCGGTGCGCCACCACGCGGCACAGCTCTTCCACGATCTGCAATCGGTGCACGAGCTTCCACCGGAGTACCGTACCTGGGTGGAGGCTGCGGCGATGCTGCGGGATATCGGCAAATTCCTCAACCACCAGGGCTACCACCGGCATGCCCAGTACATCGTCGCGAACTCCGAGCTGTACGGCTTCACTCCGCAGCAGCGGATCGTTACCTCCGCCATCGCCCGCTACCTTGGCAAGAGCCGTCCCGAACCCGAGGGGCGCACCATGCGCCAGGTGCCGCCGGAGGAGTACGAGCATGTGCGCAAGGCCGTCGTGCTGCTGCGCCTGGCGGTTGCCCTCAATCAGGATCGCGCCAGCGATGTCGTCAAGGTGCGGGTCCGCGTCTACCCGAAGCGCGTGCTGCTGGAAGTCTTTCCCGGACGCACCGGCGCGGAGCTTGAGCTGTGGTCCCTGCGCAAAGAGGCGGCTTACTTCCGCGAGGTCTTCGGGCGCGATCTCTTCGTGGCTTTGGAGTAGGCCCCGCGCAAAATACGCGGATCGACAAGCCAGTGCAGAATTCCGGGCAAGCGTGTGCAGTCCACGCGTGCTATGGCGCCTTTGCGCAGGCGGATGCTGATGCGTCCTGACGGCGCAATCAGCGAGCTGAGGAAAATCGGCAGGTTCGGATTGTGCCCAACTACCAGAACGTTCTCAAATTTCGACAGATTGCGGACGAGGTCCTGAAATTTCTGCAGCGTCGCCTCCGGCGTGAGCGCGTCGGAGATCTCGATTTTTGCGTCGTAGCCGGTCTCGTTGGCGACCAGCGATGCGGTTTGCAGGGCGCGCTTCAGCGGGCTGGAGACCACGCGGTCGAACTGGACGTTCAGAGCGCTCAGGTACGTGCCGACGAGAATGCTCTGCTGCTTGCCGTCCTTGTCCAGGGGCCGTTTAACGTCAATGACAGGATTCTTGCGGCGGGTACCCGCGCTGGCGTGGCGAAGAATGTAAAGGTTCATGCGTGCAATGCCGGAGATGAATTGCGGCCCTTTCTCAGAGGGGCTTTTAACCTGATTGTAACAATGCAGGGCGCTTCGAATTGTTAATTTTGCGGGGGCTTGCCGCTCGAGGGCAGCGAATTCAAGCGCGCCAGCCGGCCGTGTACTCGTCCAGCGTGGGGTGGCCTTTGCGCGTCACCGGCTGCGGTGTGGGGATGGGCCCGGGGTAAGGCTGCGGATCAGGCTCCGGCGGCGGACCCGGCGCAGGTACCGGCTGCGGCGTCTCCGGCGGCTCCGGCGTGGGAACTGGGCCGGGGTCGATACCGGGAATGCGTTGCGCCCTGATTTCGTCTTTGCTGGCCATTGTGTCTGGTCCGTGGGACGGGATAGCTCCTCCAGCGGTTGCATTGTGAAATTCCCAGAGTTCCGAAGCGAGTACCCCGCCCAGGAACCGGGCCGTAAGACCACGTACGAAGCCGTTTTCCGCCAGCAACTCGCGCCAGGGAGGAATTTCGCGCGTTCTGAGGCCGGTGAGCAGCCGAAAAGCCGCGTAGAGCGTGGCGATGAGCGCCCGGGCCAGCCCTGCGCGAAAGCGGCTGCCCTTCGGCACGTCGAATTCCGAGATGAGCCAGCGGGCGCCTGGCGCGAGCTGCGGGCGAATGCGACGGATCAGATCGGCGGTCTCTGTCGTGCTGAGGCAGTCCAGAAAAAAATGAGCAGCCACCAGGTTGTACTCGGAAAAATTCGGCGTAAAGCTCCGCGCATCAGCGCAGATGGCTCGCACGCGGCTTTGCGCTCCGAGCCGAACTGCACGCCGTTCCAGCAGCCGCAGCATCGCCGGACTGGCGTCGACGGCATCGATTTGCACGCCTGGGTTCCGTTCCAGCAGACGTGCAGTGAAGCGTCCATCTCCATCGCCAAGCACCAGCGCCCGGCGAGCGGACCCCAGCGCATCGAGATGCGCGAACCGGCACCGCGCCAGCAAGGGCCCGAAGGAGAGATATTCCATCACACGATAAATCCGCGCTACGCCATCAAAGCGCGCCGGGCGATCCGCACGACCCGCTACAGCTTCCATGGAAGCAGCAGCAGCGGCGTGAGCAGAGCCGCGTCAGCGAGGATCCGCAACGCGAGCGCAGAGAGAGCCGCGCCCGGCGCCCTCTTCCTCAGGCCGCGGCGCTGATCGCGATCGAGCGCGAAGAGGAGCAGAGCAGAAGCCAGCAGCGCAACTCCGAGGCGGATGCCCTCCGTGGTCCGCATCGTGAGAGTGACGCCGATGGCCGCAACCGCGACGCACAGCGCCAGCAGCGTCACGCGCGGCCAGCGTCGCTGCGGCTGCTCCCATGCGTGGATCGCGCTGCAGTTCAAGAAGCAAAGCGCGGCGAAAACAGCAGTCAGGGCGATCAGCTGGGTTCGCAACTCGCCGGCTGCCGCCCACGCCGGAACCGCGCACGCGCAGGCGAAGACAAGGCCCACGATCAGCTCGCGCGGGAAACGAACGCGAACGAAGGGTTGATGGACGACCACAGAATAGGCAGCCACCGCCGCGAAGATCCACGCATCTTCGCGGAGTTCCGCAGCCGGCATGCGGGTGATAAGAAACACAAGCGCTGCGCAGACGGCCGCGCCTGCGATGAGCAGAGCGCGCCTGTGCCGTGCATGAAAATAGTGTCGTTCGCGCAGATCGCGCGCCATCCCCGGAGCGCGTCCGGCAGCGTGTCCGTCAAGCAGCCGGTCCGCCACATAGATCAGCCACGTACCGGCGCCGAGCACGGCCAGCGTCGTCGCCGCGGGATGTACGCCAACCGCGCGGGCCAGGCTCCACGCCCAGAGCACCGCCACGGTGGGAGCATCGAGGCTCAGCAGGTGCCAGGTTACAGGAATGAAAGCGAAACGCGAACGGCGGTCAGCGCTCGCGCGGGGAAACGATGCGACAACATCCACACCTCTATTCTAGAAGCGAAAGTGGTAGCGAATCTCGCCGTAGACCTGACGTGGATCATTTTCGTGGAATCCGCCGAAGGTCAGGCTGTTGTCGAGCAGCACGCGCGTATTTGCGACGTTCGTTGCGTTGATGTCCGCCGACCAGTTCTCGCCGAACTCCTTGCCCAAGGCGACCGACGCAGTCGTATGCCCCGGTAGAGAATCGCCGAGGTAGGGCGAGGGCGGCGCGGCATATCCGTTGCTGAAACCAGAGCCGTAGTAGATGTTCGCAGCGAACCATGTGCGGACCGGCAACCGGCTGTCAAACCCCACGTTCAGAGTGTTGCGCTGGTCGTGATCGAGCCGCGTGTAGCCTGGCGCCACCGCGCACGCAGGCGAATCCGGCGGCGAGCAGATGAGCCCTCCCGTTGTCGGCCCACGCTGCTGCGCCAACTGATTCGAGTACGCGAGATGCACTCGGCCCAACCTGGCCAGAAGCGGCGAGCGCAGCGTTAACTCCCATCCCTGGATCAGGGCTCCCTCAATGCTGACAGGGACAAAGATGCTGGACTCCCCGATATTGCTGTGATCGAGAAAATTTCCCGCCCGCGTCTCGAATGTGTCGGCATCCACCAGCCAGCCGCGCCACGGAATCTGCAGCCCGAACTGGTGCTCCTCATCGCGCTCGCCGCGCAGCGGAACGAAGCTGGTGTCGTTCCCCTGTGCGTATGCGAGCGCCGGGCCGGAGATGCTGGTCAGCGGCGGTGGCTGATAGAAGCGACCATAGAAGCCGCGCACCACCCAGCCGAGCTTCGGGATCTGCACTGCGACGCCCACGCGCGGGTCTGTTGCGTCTTCGCTCACACCGCCCTGGAAGTGCGTCTGGCGCAGGCCGGCAATCAGCGTCAGCCATGAAGCCGGCCGAAAATTATCCTCGACAAAGGCCTCCTCGACGCCGCCGGGAACACGCGAGACTTCCGAAAAATTCGGCGCGCTGCCGTCGTTAAAGATCACTGCGAAAAGATCGTTCTCATGCTGTCCGTAGCCGTACAGCCCGGCCTTGAAGCTGTTGCGGCGAACGCTTGACGAGAAGTACGCCTGCGCGCCAGCATATTGTCCCGTTTGCCGGGCGCGGGTAGCTGCGAGCAGGTCCTGCGCGCTCGGCTGGTAGTCCGCATTGTTGTAGTGGTAAAACGGCGACACTTCGAACAGCGACGCCGCGCTCAGCGTGTGCACCCACGAGAAGGTCACCAGCCCATCCGTCTCATGCTCTCCGTCGCGCAGTCCCGACGAGTCGTAGAGCTGGTTTTGCCAGTCGTCTGGATTGGGATCGTACGGAATCTGGTAATAGTCGGTGCGCAGTTGGGTCACGAGGCGGAACTGGTCGTGCGGGTCGCGGTTCAAAATGAACGACGCAAAGCCGCCGTAGCCGTTCTCCGCGTCATGCACGGGCTTCTCGGTTGGCGGCATCAGCCCGTAGTTGCTGCGGTTGCCATTAAGCGCGGCGAACCAGGCGAAGCGCTCGCTGTGATTGCCGAGGCTGAGCTGACTGTCCGTCTGGTCGAAGCTGCCGAAGGTGGTGACGAACTCGCCGCTGCGGTCGGTTTCGAATCCGGTGCGCGGCACCACGTTGAACATTCCGTAAGTACGGTCGCCGAGATCGGCTCCGTAGCTTCCACGATCGATCTCTATGGTGTCGATGTCCCGCGGATCGATCTGCGGCCCAACATTGCTGCCGATATTGGTGTTTGGAATGGGAACGCCGTCGATCATCCAGTTCACCTGATGGCCGCCGCGCATATGCAGCATGTCGTGCGTCATGTAGGCGCCCGGCGTGTAGTCGGTGATCATGGCCAGCGAGTTGGTGCGGTCGGCGCCCGGTGTCGTGGCGATTTCAGACCGGCTGAGCATCGTTGTCGGGGTAACCGAGTCCACGTTGACCGCCTGCGCCTCAGCGCGAACCACCGCTGTCTGGTGCACAGTGGCTACCGAAAGCTGCAGGTGAAGAACGTCGGTTCCTGCGGAGGCCACCGTAAGGTTCTGCTGCAGAGTGTCGAAGCCGGAGCTGATCACGCTGATCACATAGACCCCGGCCGGAACAGCTGGGATCGAGAAGTAGCCGTCGCGATTGCTGCTTGCGGTGAAAGAGAGATCCTCGTGCGCAGCGCGCAGCTGGAGCTGCGCTCCCGCGATCGGGCGATGCTCAGGATCGTGAACGATGCCCTGCACCTGGCCCAGAACGGCGCAGCGAGCCGCAGGGACCAGGCAGGCAAACATGCAAAGGACAACGAGCAGCCGTTGCGCCATGCAGCAAACTCCTCCCATGTGCGAAAGACTGGGGACACAGGCACGCGAACAACCGCGGGCGAGCCGCGACGGTCCTGCCGATTCGGCTTAGAGGAGGGATGCCGCGGGAGGTCCGCGCTTCTGGCGGGTGCGGATCGACGAGATGCGGTAACCGGCTTCAGCTTCTGCGACCATCCCGGTCCGCACTGCCGCATATCCAGCCGTCGCTTTGCGTTGCGGGACGAAGGCATGCGGCAGCATCAGCGGACCGTGGCCGATATGCCAGTACGGACAGACCGGCGCAATTGCCTGGGAATGAGACGGAACCGCAACCATCAATCCCGTCATCGCGCAGTGGTGTGCGCCATGACGCCGGCAGCACGCCGGCAGGGCGCTGTCGGCATCCATCGAGATGAATGGGGGCGCGACGACTGGCAGGCTGAAGGCCAGCAACAGCAGCGTGGAGAGCGCCCTTCTCATCGTGTCGTACATCCTACCAGCCTGCACGCCCTCGCGTCACAGCGCCACCGAAGCGGCGCTGCATGGCAGATCTACTGCGCCTGCGCGCTGTAGCCCTGCTGCACGAGGGGCCAGACGTTCTTCTTCTGGGTCGAAAGACTGAGCCGCTGGAATGCCGAGGCTGCGGCATCCTGCGTCGGCACAAACGTCAGCGTGTACTGGTTCTTCAGCAGATTGGCAATCTTGTTGAACGCCTCGTCGGCCTTGTCATGTTTGCCTTCGACCATGTATCCGCCGGTTGCCGAGCAGAGATGCTCGAGGTTTGCCTTGCCATCCGGATGCGGCGCTTCGCGTGGCTGCTCGCCGCCGCGCCGTCCGCCCCCTCCGCCGCCCGTTCCCGGATACTCGCTGCCCCCGCCCGGAAATCCCGGGCCGCGGCGTCCTCCACGCTCCTGCTTCTGCTGGGCTTCCCGGGGCGCCTCACTCGGGTAATAGATGGCGAACACCGCGGCGTGCGCATTTTGCGCGGCCTGCACAGCGTCGGTCATGCTCTCCTTGCTGTCGCGATCGACTCCGTCGCTGATGAGGACGATGACGTGCTGCCCCGGCTGCTTCTTCAGTTCCTCGGTCGCGGCCAGATAGATCGCGTCGTACAGCGTGCCGCCCCAGTGCGAAGCGTCGGTTTCGTCATTGCCGCCGTACTGCGGCCCGCCCAGATGGTCGGAAGCGTCGTGCAGCTTATCCTGCGCACGCGTCGGATCGACCAGCAGATCCACCTCGGTCCCGTACTGGATCAGCAGAAAATTGTCCTGTCCGGTGGGCAGCGTGTGGTCGATAAAGTGTTCGCTCGCCAGGCGCATGTCGCCCAGCTCCGTCTTCAGTCCCGGAGTGGTTTGGGCCACGATGGCAAAATTCATCGGCGTCGGCGTCGCCGCGGAGAAGGACTCAATCTTCTGCTCGGCCCCGTTGTCCGTCAGCTTCAGGTCCGCGGCCGTAAGGTTTTTTACAGGATTGCCCTTTTCGTCGACAGCCGTGACCGGCAGCGTGACGGCGCCAATGCCTGAAGCGACGCCAGGCGCGGCCTTTTCAGCGGCGGGCGCACTGGGCTTGTCAGAGGCTGGCGGATTCGCCTGCTGGGCGAAAGCGGGGCCGGAGATTGCAATGCATGCCGCAAGGGCGGCGGCCGAAACCGGAAGGCGCAAAAAGGACAGATTTCTCATAGGTTGAGTGCTTGCCGAACGATTCTTAGACGATGCCAGCCCCCAAAGGGGTTTCGCCTCGGCGATTTTAGGCCTGGCGCCGCTTCCACAGCCAGTAATCGACCGAATATTTCCCCGGACCGAAAATCATGATCAGAAGGGAAGCGAAAAGAAACGTGTACGGGTCTGCTCCGTAGAATTTGCCGGGATCGGTCAGAATTGAGCCCAGCGCCTCGCGGTCGGCGAGAAGGTAAGCCCCGATCATGTCCCCGGCCAGCAGCAATCCGATCACCCGTGACCCGAGCCCCACGATCAGCAGGATTCCCCCAATCAATTCCAGCACGGAGATGAAGATCACCATCGCGTGCGGCGCGGGCAGGCCCAGCCCCGCGAAGAACGAGGTGGCATTATCAAGATGGTGAAGGCGTCCCCAGCCGGACTGCGCGAATTGCCATCCCCAGTACAGCCGCACCAGCAGCAAAAACGGCGACTGCAACGCCGCCGCGCCTCGCTGAAAGCGGTGATAGAGCGACCGAGGAACGCTCACCTTCTCGTCGCACGGGCTCTTCGCGGCGGGCGTGCTCATGCTTGCTTCATCCTTGCCGGGCCAGTTCAATGCGTGAACCACCTCAGCATAGCCCATGAGGCAAACGACTCCTGCAGAAATGCAGGCCGCTGGTCCTCAGGAATGTCACTGGACTGGAATGCCTCTTCAATGGCGACGCCAAGCGGCTTGCCCGCCTGAATAGCCTGCAGCAGGCGGAATTCCTCCTGCCCCAGCGGCTTGTACCAGACGGAATTCTCCAGTCGATGGACGGCGATGTGGACCGGCCTCGGCGCGAGGGCAGCCACCTGGCGCACGTGACGGCGCTTCCGCGCGGCGCTGGCGTTGTTTGTTGAGGACGCGCTGCTGCCATTCTCCGTACGCACCTGCAGCAGCAGATCGTCCACCGGATAAGAAAGCGCCAGCAGGCGCAGGTGTGGCTGCAGAGGCAGCACCGTTTGCTCGCCGACATTCGCAAACGCGTCCGCGCTCAGAGGCGGCCGCTCTTCAGAATCGAAGGCCTCGATATGCGCCCACTCCAGGCGCACCATGTCCAGCGCCAGGGTCTCGTGCGGTGCAATGAATTCGGGATGCGCCGTGAGCCAGGTTTCGAGCCGCGCCCCCAGGTTGCGCAGGGAGAAGGACTCCGACGGGCACTCGGTGAGGTATTCCCGCATCAGCCGGTCGAACTTCGCGCGTCCCAGAATGGCCTCCAGACCGGGGAAGTCTTCTTCGAAGCTGGTGTAGAGCCGGAACCAGTACTGCCGGTTATAAATCTCCAGCCGCTCGAACGACGTGAGCCGGTCGTTGGGGCGAATAATCGCCGCGGCCTCGGCATTGTTCGACGCGCCATCCCTGCGCCGGTGCGGCATCGCATAGCTGCGCGTCAGCGGGTGCATCACCGCCGCGGCCATGCGTCGCTGGATTTCCTTCAGGCTTGCGGGCTGAGCCGGTGCGTGGGTCATCGCTGCGCTCCTGTCGCTTCCATGTCTTTCGCGGCGACCGCCTGCATGGCCGCAAGGCTGGCATTCTGCGGAGCAGCCTCAGCGGCGGCCTTCAGGAACTTGTCAGCCTTCAGCGCTTCGCCATGAACCTCGTCGAAGCTGGGGATGTTGTCGTCCCATTCCAGCAGCGTCGCCGTCGGGCCGCAGCGCTCGACAGCGCGCCCATAGAGCCGCCACACCGCCGGCAGCACCGGATGATCGTGCGTGTCGAGGATGTATTTCTCAAACTTGCTGTGCCCAGCGATATGAATTTGCGCGACGCGGTGCGCGGGCACGAAGTTCACATACGTGAACGGGTCGAAGTTGTGGTTCTTCGAACTGACGTAAATATTGTTCACGTCCAGCAGAATGCCGCAGTCGGCCCGCTCCACGACCTCGGTGAGGAACTCCCACTCCGTCATCTCCGAGACGTGAAACTCCGCGTAGCTGGAGACGTTCTCGACCACCACCGGCACTTCAACGAAGTCCTGCACCTGGCGGATCTTCTGCGCCGTCACCTCAACCGCTTCCCAGGTGTAAGGCATGGGCAGCAGGTCGTGCGTGTAGCGTCCATCGACAGATCCCCAGCAAAGGTGGTCGCTGAGCCAGGGCGTATTCGTGCGGCGCGCCAGCGCCTTCAGCCGCTTCAGGTGCTCGCGATTCAGGGGATCGGCCGACCCAAAGTACATCGAGACGCCGTGCTGCACCACTTTGTACTGCTCCAGAATCCGGTCGAGAATCTCCATCGGCCGTCCGCCATCGACCATGTAGTTCTCGGAGATGATCTCAAACCAGTCCACCACCGGGCGCCGCGACAGGATGTGCTGATAATGCGGGATGCGCAGACCGATTCCCACGCCGAAATCGGTG
>DATGJK010000069.1:0-29734 GCA_035295245.1 Acidobacteriaceae bacterium | reverse complement strand
TGACGCTGCAGATCCGGCGACTGGAGCACGGTGATCAGTTTGTCCGCGAGGTCCGACGCGTCGCGTGTCTTGAAGAAGCTGATCGCCATATCATCGTCGATCGCCATGCAGCGGAAGTCGGGAATGTCGGCACAGACAATGGGAACGCCGTATTCGCAGGCCTGATGTGCCGGGCCGCTCGATCCAGTCGAGGAATCGTAGGGCATCACCAGCACAGTACTGGTGCGGAAAAGGTCGGCCACGTCTTTCGACGCGACGTAGCCGAGGAACTGAACAGGCAGATTGCCGGGCATCGAATCGCGAATTGATTCCTGGTAGCCTGGAGCCATGGGGTGATTGGCTCCGCCGATGATGAGGCGCGCTCTGGGGCACCTCTGCAGCACCCTGGGAAAGGCTTCGACCAGAGTCTCCAGACGTTTATAGGTGCCCCAGTGGCCAAATGCAAGGATGCGCTGATCGGGATTATTGCGCCGGGATAAATCCGGCGGGTGGGAAATGGTTGTGAAGGTGCCGTGCGTGCCCACGAGAATATTCTGCGCAGAGTATTTCTTCATCAGCGTGCGGCGATAATTCGAGAGCAGAACGCTGACGGAGTCGGCTTTCAGCAACGCCCAGGTCGCCACGTCGGTGGCCATCCGGAAGATTCGTTCGCGTCGCACACCGGCATTGGCAAAGTCGATGTGCTCGATGATGTGGTGCAGCGTGATATGGGTGTAGAAGCCGGCCGCACGCGTTAGGGCGGGCACGGAAAGGCCCGCGAACGCCGCAAATGGGTTCTCAGGCGTTCCAAAGCTGGAGAAGACCAGGTTGAACCACACGACGTCCGGTTTCAGCCGATGGATGGTCTGCAGAAGGCGCACCGGAGTAGCCAGGCTGCCGAATTTCCAGCAGCGAATCACGTGGAAGCCGGGAATTTCCTGGGATTGTTCAAAATGAATTTTCCGTACGTCGGGAGTGACGTCGGAGGGCCCGAGCTCATCGGCAAGAATCGTAAGCTCTACGTTCTTGTGCCGCTGAAGTTCGCGGGCCAGGTGAAACGAATACTCGTTCAGCTGCCGTTTGCTGGGAGGAAATGCCGCAACCAGACAAATCTTCATCCAATCCTGCCTCAAAAATAGATGCGTCTGACTTCACCGACCTTGCTGCGAATGCCCGGCGGAATCATTCACTCGTGCTTGCCACAAACTCAGGTTTGACTGGGTTGATGGCTCTGCCGGTTTCTTCTCATGCGTGATTGGCGACTCCGGAAGCAAATTCGTGCTGCATCCGGTCAGGCACGAACAGAGACGTGATGAGCTGTACAGATCCCTCCACGACCGCCTGAAGACTCAGATGCGAAGAATTCGACACGCAACACAGGGATTGTTGGCGTATCGAGCCGTACCGGCCCAGTGGACCAGCACGAGCCCCGGACGTGATGGCAGGGAAGATTTCCACGAATGAAAGTGCGAATGCTACAGAAGACAAGAAGAAGTGAACGGGTACCCCTCCGCCAAAAAACATGATCGTACCTTGGAAGCGTGGCACTCCCTGAAGGTTGTCACGCCTGATTCCTGAAAGTGTCTAACGCGAAGCAGCCTCGCGGCATTCCAATTGCATCGGATGAGGTGGATCAGGAAGTTTGCAAACTTCGCTCAAGATAATTCTTCTGAACCACTTCTGCCCGCCCATGGGCCACCCTTCGCATGGGCATTTCGTGTGCGTTCGCCTTTGGATGCTGGAGACCCGGATTGTCGACCCACAATACAGATAAACCCAGAAGCCTGCAGGCCCGCATTGTTGCAGGAAGCGTCGTGCTTTTGTCCGGGTCCACCCTGGCGGCGGTTCTCAATTTTGCTTACAACATCGCGATCGCTCATTTTTTGGGCCCTGGAGGTTTTGCCCACGCCACCGTCGTCTATACGCTGTTGACGCTGGTTTCCGCGGTGACTCTGTCTTTTCAGATCGTCGCGGCGAAAATCGTGGCACAAGAGCAGACGCTCGAGGGCAAGAGCGCCGCGTACAGGCGGTTGCACCGGGATTCGTGGGCATGGGGAGTGTCGCTCGCGCTACTGCTGCTTCTGTTTCAGCACCAGATCTCCGATTATCTCAACCTGCCGGGTCCCATACTGGTCGTCCTGCTGGCCGTCGGAGCGACATTTTATATTCCTCTGGGAACACGCCGCGGGTACCTCCAGGGCGCCTGTGGATTCAGGAAGTTCGCGTCCAACCTGGTCCTCGAAGCCGTCGTTCGTTTGGGCGGATCGGTGCTGCTGGTGTTGCTTGGCACCGGCGTCACGGGCGTCATCGCAGCCAATGCTGCCGCGGAGGCGGTGAGCTGGGTCGCGATCATTCCGCACCTCAGCGCGAAGACGGCTCACCCCGTCAGCATCAGGAGCCTCTACCCCGAACTTTCTCAGGCCATCGTGTTTTTTGCCGGGCAGGTATTGATCAACAACTACAGCATCGTGCAGGTCAAGCATTACTTCTTCGCGCTGGATGCGGGGATCTACGCGGCGGTGGCGATGGTGGGGCGCGTGATCTTTACGCTCGCCTCTGCGGTTGTCAACACGATGTTCCCGATCGTGGCGGGCACCAGCGCAGAAGAGCGCAAGCGGCACAGCGTGCTGGGTATCTCTCTGATGCTTGTGCTGGGGATAGGAGGGTTGCTGGCGCTGGTGCTGCGCTTCGTTCCGACCGGGTTGTGGAGCATCGTTTTCGGCGCGAAGTTCGCGATCGCGGGACATTACAGCTTGTCGTATTTGTTCTCACTTTTCGCCATCACGACGGTGATCTACTCTCTCAGCGTCGTGATCGTCACTTATGAAATGTCGTACAAGATCGCGAATACCAGCTGGGTTCAGTTGCTGTTTGCGGCTGCGGTCATCGCCGCCGTCGCCCGGTTCCATTCGTCGTTGCGGGAGGTGATCCTGGTTCAGTTTGCGCTGATGGTTCTGCTGCTCGCGGCCGTTGGAATTCCATTCCTGCGCAGCATGCTGCGCAATGCGAGCCGGACAGCGGGTGGGGACATCCCGTCCATCCGGCTGATCCGCAGGATCACGGACGACGAAGTGATCTCCGAATTTTTGCAGAGCGATTTTGATCATGCCGCTTACCGCGAATACCATGAGGCCCTGCGCTCTATCGTCCGGTCTCCGAATGTGGAAGATCGTGCCGAGAACGCTAAACGACGCGCGCTGTTGTTCTTACGGCACTTGTCCCTCTGGCAGGAGCTTCCGGAAGACACCGAATGGTACGAGGCTGAGCTACGCGTTTCGGACCTGCACCTGGTTCAGGTATTTCCCCGGGCTCAATGGCGGAAGATCGCGAGAGGCCGTTTTGTCATCACAGATGTAGTGGATCGAATACAGGCCGCGCCGAGTGCGTCAGGCGATGGGTTCGCAGAGAAGATCGCTTCGATTCGGAATCGGCTTGGGGAGGACGGATCGGTTTCCCCGTCAGTGGTGCTGATCGGCCGCAATGAATCGGGACCGCTGACGATCATTGACGGTAATCACCGCTTCGTGGCGGCTGTCATGGAGGGCCGCCTGAACAAATTGCGCTTCCTGTGCGGGTTCTCTCCACACATGACGCGCTGCTGCTGGTACAGAACCAATCCGCTGACCCTGACGCGTTATGCACGGAATCTGCTGCGTCAGCTAACCCATCGACCGGAGGTAGAGCTCGCGCGATTATTTGAGACGCCCGAAACAAATTGAGTCCGGCATTGTTCGATGTTTGGACAGTTGATTGCTGAGTTCGCGTTCGTTGCTGAGATCGCGTTCGTTGCTCCTCAAGGAGATTGGATTGGTTTTTAGAAGGGAAACGGAACAGATGATCATCAAGATGCGCGCAGTTACGGTGCACGAGGTGCCGGAGAAAGTGACGGCCGCGACGGAACGCAGATTCCTGCGCGAACTGCAGCCTTACGTCGAGACGGAACGTCCACGCCTGGTTCTCGATTGTTCGAAAGTGCGACAAATGGATCATGCGACCATTCACCTGTTGCTCTGCTGTCTGGAAGAGGCGATGAAAAGGAATGGCGACGTGAAGCTGGCGGCGGTCCATCCTGAGGCGAAAGCGACTCTGCAGTTTGCAGGCGTGAGCCGGTTGTTCGAGGTCTACGGCACGACGGCGGAGGCGATGCAGAGCTTCAGGCAACGCTTCAGCGGTATCGTGCCTCCATTAGTCGAATCGGCCGAGCGCGAAGCTGAAAACGTCGCGTAATTTCTGCACGACCCGGATGGAATTTCCGGCAAGGCAGACTCCGGGAGTCAGGAATCCATGAGAAGACGGTTTTGGGTGGAGCGGCAGATCGCCTGCGGCTTAGCTATGGCCATGGTGGCCTCGGTGGGATGGGCGGCTACCGATCCTCTGCCCTCAGCGCCAGTGCCGCAGTTAAAGACTACCGCGGCTTCCGACAGTCAGCCGCCCGCGGCTCAAGACCAAAATGGACAACAGGCGCCGACCGTTCAGCAAAGTCAGCAGCAGAATCAACAAAATCCAAACGAACCCGTTGGCACCGCGGCCGCTCCGGTAGTGACCCCGGAAGGAGCTCCGGCATCACGGCCCGCTGGAGCGGCGATCGCTCCAATCAAGCAGCGCCGCACGCGATCGTTTGCGATCCGTATGGCGCTTCTGGTGGGGGCTGCCGTAGCGATCGGCACGGTGGCCGGCACGACCCTCTCCAGCCCGGCGCGGCCGCATTGACGACTTCGTCTCACCGGGACACCCTCATGCAGACGAATACTCGCCAGGCGATCCTCATTAGCTTCTCCGGGATGGATGGTGCCGGAAAGAGCACACAAATTGCAAATCTTTGCACAAACCTCACGGAAGCAGGCCTGCGGTTTAGACTGCTCGCATTCTGGGACGATGTAGCCCGGCTGAAGTCGCTCCGTGAGGAAGCGGGCCACAAAATTTTCAAAGGCGACAAAGGGGTGGGGTCCCCGGAGGCGCCGATCGAGCGGCGCGATAAGAACGTACGCTCGCCCCTGATGACTGCGGTGAGGCTCGGCATGTATGTGCTGGACGCCCTTTCGCTGAGGAGCAAAGCCGCAAAGGCGCTCCGCTCGGGGGCCGATGTGGTCATCTTTGATCGCTACATCTATGACGAGCTGGCTAATTTAAACCTCCGCAACCCGGCCATTCGGTTCTACCTCGAGTGCCTGGTCAAACTGGTCCCGGCGCCAAAGATCGCCTTCATTCTGGATGCTGATCCCGCAGAAGCGCGCCGGCGGAAGCCGGAATATCCACTCGATTTTCTGCAGGAGAACCGCCGGACGTATCTGCAGCTGAGCGATTTCCTGGGAACCGCGTCGGTTATTCCGCCTTTGCCGCTGGAACAAGCCAAAGCCGAGGTAGTCAGGCGAGTTTGGGATTGCTCCTCGCTGCGTAATCGACGCCGCAGCGGCACGCCTCAGCCGGGCGATTCTCTCAACGGAAAACAAATGGACGGGCAGGAAGCCCGTCCACTCGCGATGTAACGTTGACCCAGCGCCGGAATCTCGCGGGTTCCGATCTCACCAGTAGGTAAGGTTGAAATTGTCCAGGTATGTGGTGTTCGAGGACATGTTGTAGTTGCCGTCCATTTGGTAATTGACGGTTACACCGTACCAACCCCCCGGAACCTGGAACGGCGCGACGTACTGGTTAAGGGTGTAAGTGGTGCCGTCCCACGTGATGCTTTGGTAGAGCAGCGTGTTGTCGGACTCACGCTGCACGTGCAACGTGACGTGATGCCAGCCGTTGGTGAGGACGCACGGAGCACCCGATGAAACCCAGTGGGCATCAACGTTGTCCCAGTAATCCCAGCTGTTGTCGTCCAGATGGTTGCATTGCGTGCCCCACTCCATGCCGATACCGTTGAGATACATATTGACGTCGAATTCCAGCGACTGGGTAACGTTGGAATTTGTCACATAGACATCGGCGTCATACGTGAAATTGTGCAAATTCGGGATGAGGGTTCGATTTGAATCCGTATTAATCCATGATCCCTGACCGAGAACGGGATTCGAAAACAGTACCGCGGAAAACGGTGAGACGCCCCAGAGGTCGAACTCGGTTCCATTGCCGCTCTTCGAGACTGCTCCTTCATGCTGTTGCATATCGAAGCCGACCTGGTAATTGCAGGGAGCATCACAGGTATCCATGGTGGGCTGCAATTCACCCCACTGATTCCAGCCGCCTGTGCCCTGGATTGCCCACAGAGTGTTGCCGCTCGATCCCGTCACGTTGATATTCATGGCCTGTTTCGAGACGCCGCCGCAATTGTCCCAGTCCTGAACCACAACATTATTCCAACCTGCTCCAATGGGCAGCTGCGTATTGAGGGAGGCGCCGTTGGCGGTGTAGACCAGATTGTTGTTGACGTAAATGCCCATAGCCGCTACTCCTGCCGAGCAGCCCGTTGTAGCGGTCGCGACAAAGTTCGCCGGAGAGCTGACGGTCGCTCCATTCGCAGGCGCCGAGACGCTGATGCCTGCAGAGTTGGTGACGTTAATATTGACGGGGGTTTTCGAAACTCCGCCGCAATAATCCCAATCCTGAATGACGGCGTAATTCCATCCGGCGCCAAGAGGTAGCTGCGTATTCAGCGATGCGCCGTTGGCTGTGTAGACCAGATTGTCGTTGATATAGATGCCCATGGCGGCGACGCCGCTCGGGCAGCCGGTATTCGCCGAGGCAATGAACTGAACATTGCTGCCGGTGGTTTGGCCATTCATGGGAGCACTGACATTGACGCTGGCGAAAGCCGGAACCGCGGCCATGGCCAGCAGCAGGAGGGAAAGGCAACACTTCTTCATCGATCAGCCTCGATTTGAATTTCAGCGTGCACGTTAGAAATTTCGTTCCGGCTCCAGCGGGGCTTTGATTCACCGGAGTCGAGGGTTCGCGTGTTGGCGAGCTTGTTGGAGCGGCAGGGCACGATCACCGCAGAGATTCCACAAGCTTTCTGTGTCGCACGGGCTCGTCGAGGCGCACACGTCCGGTGAACTCCCAGGCAGGGAGACACGGACCGCCATTGCGAGCGGGCCCATGCTGCGGAAATTCCCACGAGCTTCAGGAGCAGCTCGCCCCGGAACTCCGCTTAGCCGGGTCAAGGCAGGGAAAAAGCAATTAATTGGAAATAATGTCCAGTCGGATATTACACAGGGAACAAACGTGTGTGAACACTTTTTTGGGCTGACATCAAAAAAAAGATCGATTCGAGGCAGCCTTTTCCGAAAGCTGCAAATTTTTCACGGCAGACAGCGTCATTTGTGACCGTCACTGGACGGAATTGCACGATTCAGACAGGTGTGTGCAGAGGAATGCACACACACGGGCCAATGCGAGGACGCAAACTCGCCTGACCCAGGGAATTTTGGGCCGTAGCGATTCAGCTACCAGTGGTAGACCGCTACGTTATCGAGATAAGCAGTGACGGAACCGGAAGAGCCGAGGCCGTCAATCTGAAAGTTCAGGATGTTCGAGTTGGCCCAGCCAAGCGCAAGGGCAGAGTGGACGGTTGTGCCGATGTCCTGCTCCCGGTCGTCGAACCAGACGCTGTGGTAGGTCACGTTCTCCGAGCCATCGCGACTGAAGTAGATCTGCACGTGGTGCCAGGTATTCGTTGTCCAGTTGCGGGGATTGCACGGTTGCGCGGATTGCGTCCAGTGAGTACCCGTGTCCGTCCAGGTGTAGTCCCACGTGTTATTCCAGCCGTCGCACTGGAATCCATAGATCACGGTGTCACCATTCGGCAGCACCTGGTTGAGATCCATCTCCACATTAGCGAGGCCGCTGCTGGGCGCCGCCACGTAGACCCACGTATCCAGAAACCAGTTCTGAGACGCGCTGTCCGGATTCGATCCGCTGAAATCGTTGTAGTAAAGCATGCCTCCGTTGTCGGTGTAGGTGGTCACGAACTTCATGGCTGCTCCGCTGAGAGACGGAGAGGTCACCGGAGTCCAGGAGGCCGTCGCCGTGGTGTCACTTGCGACGATCGTTCCTGTGTCAAACCAATATTTCCAATTCAGGAAAGTCTGAATGTTGCGGACGACGCCGGCCGCCGCAGGAATGATCGAGGGCGACGGCGCGACGACATTCACGGCGAGATCCGTGTCACAGGCAGCGTCGTTGGGTCCCCACGACTTCACATGCAGCGCGTGACTTCCCGGAGAAGCTGAGACCTGCGCCGCCAGCGATGTTCCATCGACCAGGCCGAGCAGTTGCGAGCTGTCGTCCAGCGAATAAGCCATCGTGGAGACCGGCTGTCCCTCGCAGGCGCTGTCCGTTGCGCTCAGCGGGAATGGCGAGGTCACGTTCTGCCCTGCGGTTGGCGCGTTGACGGTTACCGAACCCATACTCACCGCCGGTCCGCTGGGGCTCGAGGGCGATGTTTGGCTGTTGGTCGCTGGTGACTGGCCTCCACAACCGGCGAGGCCAGTAGCAACACCGAGTACCAATACTGCACGCAGAGGGTCTTTCATCGTTCACCTTCCGGTACTGCACGACTG
The DNA here is from genome assembly GCA_035295245.1 of Acidobacteriaceae bacterium. Classification (GTDB taxonomy): domain Bacteria; phylum Acidobacteriota; class Terriglobia; order Terriglobales; family Acidobacteriaceae; genus Palsa-343. Next base: position 21,251 of record DATGJK010000069.1, on the reverse strand, counting down.
CGGAGGCTGGTTTCTACCAGTGATAAACGGTTACGTTGTCGAGATAAGTGGTAATGGTGCCGGACTGGCCCATTCCGTCGATCTGGAAGTTCAGGATGTTCGACTTAGCCCAGCCCAGCGGCAGAGCCGAGTACACCGTCGCATTGATGTCCTGCTCCTGCCCATCGAACCAGACGCTGTGATAGGTCACGTTGTCCTGGTTGTCGTGCGAGAAGTAGATCTGTACATGGTGCCAGGCATTCGTGGACCAGTTGCGCGGATTGCAGGGCTGCTTGCTCTGCGTCCAGTGCGTGCCGGTGTCGGTCCAGGTATAGTCCCACACACCGTTCCAGCCGTCGCACTGGAATCCCATGATGATGGTGTTCCCAGCGGCATCCAGCTGGTTCATGTCGATTTCTACGTTGGCCAGATCGCTGCTCGGTGCGGCGACGTAAACCCACTGGTCGAGAAACCAGTTCTGTGAAGTTGTGTCCGGATTGCTCCCGGTCACGTTGTCGTAGTAGAGGATGCCGCCGTTATCTACGAACGTACTCACGAACTGACGAGCCGATCCACTCAGGGAAGGAGAGCTTATCAGTGAGGCATAGCTCCCGGAAGCTGTCGTGTCGCTGCCCACCACCGTGCCGGTGTCAAACCAGTCCCGCCAGTCGAGGTAGGTCTGGATGTTCCGGTTTGCTATTGCGGTCGATGGGATTACCGAGATTGCTGAAGGCGAAAAAGCGGCTGTCACGGTGACAACGTTCACCGTTAGATCTGTGTCGCAGGCCGCGTAGTTTGGGCCCCACGACTTAACATGCAGCGCGTGCTGGCCGGCAGAGGCGGTGACCTGGGTGTTCAGGCTGGTCCCGTTGGCGAGCGCAAGAAGCGTCCCGCTGTTGTCCAGCGAGTAAGCCATCGTGGAGACCGGCTGACCCTCGCATGTGACGTCAGTCGCGCTCAGGAGGAAGGGCGAAGTTACCGTCTGGCCCGGTGTTGGGGCGCTCACGTTCACCGATCCGAAGCTCACCGTCGGCTGGACCACATTCAGGGTCAGTGCCTTTTTCGACGATGCGCCGCAGTAGTCCCAGTCCTGCACCACGACGTAATGCTGGCCCAGCGACATCCTGAGCGAGGTATTCATGCTGGGACTGTTCACCACGAACACCAGTTGATCGTCGACATAAATGCCCATTGAAGCGACACCTTTGCGGCAGCTGGTCGTCGCATTGGCAACAAATGTTGTGGGCGAAGTAACGGCCGTACTGTTGGCGGGGGAGGCGACGGTGACGCCGGCGAATGCAGGTGCCGCGAAACCCAGGAGCGCGAGGACAACGGGGGGGGAGATTCGCATTTGGGCTTACCTTGAGAGATCTGCTCCGGCGGCGCGCGCAGATTTCCCGTGGACAAATGTGTGGACCCGCAGCGTCGTGCTACTGCAAACCCAGGCATTCCTCGCCGGGGATTTCTGTTGACGTGCTTGTACGGAGTTGGTGACTCAAAGGTAAGGAACGTTAGTGCTTTCGGCAATGGTACAAAAGCGTCACCGGATGCCCAAAGTAACTAACGCATTAGTAACCTGACGCTGCAGCGCACAAGCGAGAAACGCGCAGAAGAAAAAGAGCCGGCCTGCGCAACGAGGCGCACGGCGAGCCAATTTTTCGCACGGGTAACCAACCGCAGTTGCGAACGTCAGCCGCTGCTGAATGGCAGACAGATTTTTAGAGCAGTATTAGAGCCTCAGGTATTGATTTCTTTGATTCGTAACGGTGTTGCTAACATTTTCTGCCTTCGATCGAGGGTCAGCAGCGAGTCACAAGGCCCAACTGGCTTGTGGAAAAGTGCGGCGAATTGCCCAGCTCGGGCGCTGCTGCCGGTCGCTTCCCTGCTTCGCTGTTTAGCTCCCGATGCTGCTGCTTTGTTCTTCGGCCGGAAAGTCGGGATCAGCCGGTGCGGGTTGCAGCCGGGGTACTCGCAGCGGCCACGAGCGAACGAGTGCGGTTCGCTCCGTCGGAACGATTCGCAGACTGCGCTTGCACTGATGGAGCTGGAACCAGCGCAGATAATTTCGCACGACGGTGGCCATCGTCATCTGAATCCCAGCCTGGTAATTGTGCTCGGAAAGCTGGCGCTGTAATTCCTCTGACTGCAGGATCGTCACCAGCTTGTCTCCGAGGTCGCCGGCATTGCCGATTTCGTAGAACGTGATTGCCATCTCGTCGTCGGCCGCCATACAACGAAAGTCCGGGATATCGGCGCAGACGATGGGAAGCCCGAATTCGCAGGCCTGGTGTGCGGGACCACTGGAACCGGTCGAAGAATCGTAGGGCATCACCAGCACTGAGCTGGTTCGGAACAATTCAGGGAGGTCTTCCTCTGGAACGTAGCCACGAAACTCGATGGGCAGATGCGGTGGTTGCGCGGCGCGGATCGACTCCCAGTAGCCGGCGCGGGTGTGATGGTTGGCTCCGGCCACGATCAGGCGAGCATTGGGAATCTTCTCGAGCACTTTCGGGAACGCTTCCATCAGCAGTTCGAGACGCTTGTAGGTCCCCCAGTGTCCGATGGCGAGGATGCGCGATTCGGGATTATTCCGCAACGAGAAGTTGGGCGCATGCGCAGTTGTGGTGAAAATGCCATGCGTACCCAGAACGACATTGCGCGCGGCATATTTCTTCACCAGAGTGCGCCGGTAAGCGGAGAGCAGCACGGAAACCGAGTCAGCTTTCAGCAGTGCACGCGTCGCTACATCGGTTCCCAAGCGATAAATCTTCTCCATGCGAATGCCGCCGGCGGGCAAATCGCAGTGCTCAATGATGTGGTGCAGCGTGATATGGGTGTAGAAGCCAGCCGCACGCGTGAGCGCCGGGGCAGATAAGCCGGCGAAGGCAGCGAATGGCGTTGCCGGCGTACCAAAGCTGGAGAAGACCAGATTGAACCACACGACATCGGGTTTCAGGCGCCGGATGGTATTCAGCAGTCGCACCGGAGTCGCCAGGCCGCCGAATTTCCAGCAGCGGACCACGTTGAACCCCGGAAGCTCGAGCTGCTGCTCGCTGCGAATCTGCTCGCCCTGGCTGTCGGTCGCAAAGTTGTAATCGGATAGCTCGTCTGCCAGGATGATCAGCTCAACGCCGGCGTGCCGCTGAATTTCGCGGGCAATATGGTATGAGTATGCGTTCAGCTGTCGTCTGCTGGGTGGGAATGCCGCGACCAGGCAAATTCGCATCTCCGGGCCTCAGAAAAGTGTGATGCTTACGTACGGCCGGACCTCCTGCGTCCGTCCCTGCGTCAGATTGGGGAAAGTCTGTTCCTCCACGCCGACGGATATTCGAACCGGATACTTGATATGCACCTGGCCGCTGTCTTCGTTGAATGTCCGGCCGAAGGGGCGCATGTATGAAACCGCAAAGCTGTTTTGTGTCATGTCGTAAAGGTGCAAATTACGTGTGTCTTCATAGGCGCCGGTAAGCCGGAAGCTCCAGTTTCGGTTCGGCGAATACTCGATCGTTCCGGCCGGGCGCAGCGCCTGCGCCGTCCCCGAGTAGATCGCAAAGCTGCCGGGCTTGGTCACGAACGGCACAATCCGCCAGCTGCGGATGTACTCGGCCATGCCCTCGACGTTCAGATGCGAGAACCGGTGGGTGAGACCGATATACGAAGAGGTGTAGTAGTTCTCGGTATTTCCGAGCACGGTGGAGGTGAAGTTCTGGTCGTTTCGGCCCCAGCCGGTAATGAGGGCAGTTCTGCCCCAGGGCGAGCCGACGCGGAAGTCAATGGCGCCGGCCAGAGTGCGCTCATATAACGGCAACTGTGTAAAGCCGCCGAAATCCCGAATCACCCAGGCGTTTACGGACACCGCATCAAAGAACGAGCTGGTGCTGAGATAGGTATAGAAACGGCCGATGTTCTGGTCCATGTCCCGCGGAGACACGGAATCACGCCGAACAGTTCCCTGCCATCCGCTGTTGAGGTTCAGCACGCCATGGCCTATGGGGATGGTCGGATTCACGCCGAAGTTGAAGTTGTAGTCCGTCGTGTGCCGCTTGACCACACCGATCGCAGGCACGGAGACGACGCCGCGCGTGTTGCGGATCTGGAAGAAGCCGCCTGCCGTGGGAACCGGTCCGAAATGCAGGTGATACGCATTGGTCCAGTCCGTCTCAATGGAATAGCGCATGGGGGGCAGTTCTGACGACCGGGTAAGGGGGCCGGAGATTGCTGGAGGGTTCCCGAAGGTTTTCGCATCGAGCACATAAACCGTGCTGTCTTCATAGATCGGCTGCTGCATGAGGTTCGACAAAACACCGACATGCGAACCCAATCCATAGCCTTCGTTTGCGCCCATCAGCAGCAATTGCTGTTCGGCCGTCTGGTCCTGGCCCGCCTGGCTGGCCGCCTGCGCAAAGGCGGAGATGGCTTGTTCGTCGCGATGTTGCTGCTGGTACAAGTTCGCCTGCGCAAGCAGGAATTCGTAGTCGGCTTTGGACTCATCGGTGTGAGGGACCGCAGCCAACTCGGCAGCGGCGCGGCTGGTGTCGCCGAGCGCCAGATAGGTGTTCGCAAGGGAGGTGCGCACCTTGATGTCCGAGGCCCCCGCCTCGCGAGCCCGATCAAGGTAGCTTTCCGACAAGTCGTATTCGTGCAACTGCTGGAGAATCCCTCCGGCTTCGATGTACTGGCCGCCGGTGAACTTCGGCGTATCGCCCGCGTCGGCTTCCATTTGGGCCAGAGCGATTTGCCGCTCCGCATCCGATTTGTGGCCCTGCTGCGCCATCAGTTGGCCAATCGCCAGCCGTACGCTGACGCGATTCGCGAATGGACTGGTTAGCGCTTTGCTGAAGCTGGCCATTGCCGCATCCTGATCCCCCAGGGTGTTGTACGCCTGGCCAGTCGCGATGTAGATGTCACTCGGCCGCGGACTGGTATCCGATACCGGCTGAGGCATACGTGAGGCATATTGCTCCGCGAGGTGAATGCTGCTTAGCGCCTGCTGTTTCTCGCCCAGGCCGGCATACGTGCGTGCTTCGAGCGCATAAACCTCCGCGTTATCAGGAAGGAGCCTTTGGGCAACGGCCAACTCTTTGGCCGCCTCGCGGAATTGGCGCTCAGCAAACAAAATGCCGCCGAGGCTGAAATGCAGGATTCCACTATTGGGCGTGTACTTGATAGCCAGCCTGTATTCCCCGGCGGCTTTCGTCAGCATCCCCTCGCGCCCATAGGCGTTCGCACGAATCTCGTGGATGGCGCCGGACTCTCCTGAGTACCGCAGCGCCAGGCCGGCTTCGTGGATCGCTGGCAGATTACGATTCATGGCGAGGTCTGCATAGGCCAGGCCCAGGTGCGCCTCCCCGTCTTTGGGGTTGATTTTCAACGCCTGCTCGAAGTCCGGCGCTGCCAGTTCCGGTTTGTGAATATCGTTGTAGACGAAACCGCGATTGATATAAGCCGTGACTACCGTCGGATCGCGGCGCAGCACCTCGGAGAAGGAAGCGACCGCCTTCTCCGGCTGGTGATTGTGTCGATATACGTAACCGGCGAGCAGAGGAATGTCTCTGTCCTTCGGCAGCAGATCCTCATATTTCTGGGTCAGCGCGAAGAGATCGTCGTACTGGTTCAGGCTGAGCATGTCGTAGCCGAGATACACCACGACGTCGCGATTGCGCGGCAGGTACTGGATGGCCTTCTCGCCCAGCTGTTCCGAAACGCGCGGCTGATCCGCAAAGCGGTAGTAGCGCTCTTCCTCGGCCATGACTTCGGGCACGTCGGCAATGGGTCCTTTGGCTCGATCCACCCAGACAGAAGCCAGCTTCAGGTCGTGCCGTTCCACAGCCGCGTTGATACCCCCGGCGACGATCAGCCCATTCTTTGGGGCAATCTCATACCCTTTGGCGTAATAGTCCTGCGCTTTTTTGTACTCGTGCATCGAGGTATAAAGGTCGCCCAGAGCGAGGTAGGGCACGTATAGCGTCGGATAGTACTGTGCCAGCTCGTTGAAGTAGCGCTCTGCCTCCTGGTTATTGCCGGCGGCGCGTTCCGCGAATCCAAGCGACGTGAGCGCGAAACGGCTATGCGGCTGCAGATCCAGCGCCTTGCTGTACGCCGCGATCGCATCATCGTTGCGTCCCAGCTTCATCAGTACGTCGCCGTCCAGCTGCAGCGTTGCCGGATCGTTCGGTTTGAGCGCGATGCTTTCTTTCAGATCATTGAGCGCCTGATCCGGTTCACCGGCGGTCGTCTCGATTTCCGCGCGGAGCCGAAGAAAAGCGGGGCGGTCCGCCCCCTGCTCGTTCAGCTTTGCGATCTCGCTCTGCGCGATTTGTAACTGCTGCTGCTCATCGGCAGTGTGGTTGAGGTTATGCTCCATCGCTACCAGATCCATGCGCACTTCGATCGGGTAAAGCGGCCCCTCCGGCGGCGTCGAGGGCATATTCGAGATCGCCTGCTGGTACTCCTGCGCCGCGAGTTCGTCGTTATCCCGGCTCCGCGCAATCGTGCCGCGAATGGCATGCAGCCGGTAATTGTTGGCATCGATCGCCGCTGCGCGTTTCAGGAAATCGTCTGCCTTGTCAACGTCATCGAGCTCGACATAGGACTGTGCGGCGGAGAGTTGCAGGTTCAGATCGCGGGGGACAGCATTGGCTGCCTGCGAATAGAACTTCGCCGCCTCGTCGAGTTTGCCAGAGAGGCCATAGGTGTAGCCCAGTTCTGCAACCACGTCCGGCTTGGGGTTGCGGATCGCTTTGAGGCTGTCGATCGCTTTGGCGAAATCGCCCGTGTCCCGGTAATAGTCGGCCAGGGAACGTTCCACGTCCGGATTGCCTGGCGCCCGCCGCTTCGCCAATTCGAGGTATCGATTGGCCTGGTCCATTTGCTTCAGGTGTTCATAATTGATGGCCAGCAGCAGTTCCGTGCGCGCATCGGGCTTGACCCGCTCCGCCTGGTCCAGTGGACCGATGGCCTCGGAGTAATGGCCCGCGTGCATGTAGATCTCTGAGAGAACTTCCAGGTCGTCCCGCTGGGAAGGGTTCGCCGCGAGCACCTTCTTGAGCAGAGTCTCGGCTTCGTCCGTCCGGCCCATTTGGGCATACGTCTGCGCCAGTCCGGACATGCCATTCAGGGACGAGGGAGTGAGACTCAGGCCGTGCTGGAAAGCATTCACCGAAAGCGGATATTTGCCGTTCAGACGCGCCGTATACCCCAACATGAACCATATTTCGGGATCATTGGGCGAGGCCTGGGCCGCGCGCTGCGCGTACTCCAGGGCGAGCGGCCGGTCTCCGCGTTTCAGCGCCATGTCCGCGGCACGGGCCAGCCGGGCATTCTGAAGGCCGGAACCGAAGCCAAGCTGCCGTTGCGCCTCCTGACCTTTGGCCGGCGGATTTTGCTGTTTTACGGAGTTGTCAGGTCCTACCTGATACGTCTGCGACCAGGCAGTGCAGTGAAAAGCGAACAATACAAAGGTGCACGCAAGCGTTAGCCATCCAGGTCTAGCAGTCAAACAATTCACCAACAATGTCCTATTTCACTCTCGGTGCTTTGATTCCAGGATGGCTTTCAACGTTGGCTGATGACTTGCTTTCACATCCCTTCCGGTCAGTTGGCTGTCAGGAAAAGGCAACGACGCCCAGGCTTTGAGAATCCAATGGCTTTCACGAGGCGTCCTTGCAGAAAGCAGAGCCGATCGATACATCTTCCTCTCGCCCGATACCGATGACTCTCATCCTGCTGACTGCGGCAGTCGTTCATCTGCCGCTGCTGCTGATGGAGTTGCCGCTGAAGTCTTTTTCTGCGAACTTCCACATCTTCTTTGCGTCTCATTACCTACACCACTGGTTCGATCCGTGGAACCCGAAGTGGTTTGCGGGATTCTCGCAGACCACCTATCCCCCACTCGCGCAGCAGTGGACCGCCTTACTCTCGCACATTTTGGGCCTCGATCTCGCCTATATGGCCGTGCAGTTCGCCGCTATTTTGCTGCTGGGAGTCGGCGTTTATCGATTCTCCCGGATCTGGGTCAGCCCCCGAGCCGCTTCGCTGGCCGCCCTCGTCGGCGTCCTGCTCGGCTCGGAAAGCTTCCTGGTTTATAACGCCGGCCAGCTGGGCACCACTTGCGCAGCCCCCCTGTATCTGCTGGCGCTCCCTTATCTCTATGACTTCCTCGTTCGCGGCGGCTTCAGGGCTTTCCTGAAGGCAACTGTTCTCTTTGCCACGGCAGCCGCGGCGCACTACGGGACCCTTGTATTCGGCACGTTCTTTTTTGCTCTGCCTATCCTGGCGCTGGCTCTCATGGATCGCCCGCGGGAGTACTCCTCTGCCGGCGGTATCGTCTTTCGCGCCATTGTGATGACGCTTTTTGTGGGTGCCGCGGTCTTTCTGGTACTGCTTCCGTTGTGGCTCGCTTTGTTCCGCTACCCCATTACGCAGACGCCCATCCCGCAGGCCAGCCGCGCGAATTTCCTCCTTAGCCCGGAATGGGGGCTGAACTACTTTCTGATTCCGTACGGAGCGATGATTTTCGCGTTGCCCTTCATCATCTGGCGAGGAGCGGTCATGCCGCGTCTGCGTCCGCTGATGATTGGGTTCTGGGTCTGCTTTCTGGTGGGGCTCGGCGGCACCACTCCGGTTGGCCACTGGCTGCTGCGCCACGCCTTCGACGTGCTTACATTCGAACGATTCACGTTTTGGGCGACGCTTCTGGCCCTGCCGATCTTGGGGGCCTTGTGCGCCGAGCTGATCGCCCGATTTCGCGTATGGGCCGTCGTGTCGCTGGCGATACTGGCAGCTCTGAGCTGCGCCGGAGCGGTTGCGTGGACCTCTTTCCGGCCGCCGGATCCGGACAATTTTAGCGTGGATCCGGTTGCCGAGTGGCTCAACCGCGACCACGATGCCTACCGCTATATCGTGCTCGGTTTCGGCAATAAGCTGTCGCGCCTGTCCATGGAAACCAACGCTACAACCCTGGATGGAGAGTGGTACTCCGAAAGGCGCCTGCCGGAGCTAACAAAGTACGACGGAGGAGCGCTGAACAATGCCAGGTTTTTCGGTGTGGAAGGAATCGATGCGTTGCGCGCCATTCTCGAGCACGCCGATCGCTACGGCCTGAAATGGGTCTTCGTGCAGGATCCGTATTACGACCCGCTGCTTGAATTTGCCGGCTGGCGTCAGGTGGATGAGATCGACTACGGCGCGATCACGATCTGGTCGAAGGAGGGAGTCCCCCCGGCCGCTCCGATGAACCAGGCGCTGATGCCGCCGCACTGGCAGGGCGTGCTGTGGGGTACGCTGCCCTTCGGCAGCAGCATCCTGGCGATTCTGCTGGCGGTACTGATTCCGGATCGACAACGCCGGGAATTCGACGAGGAAACAACCGTTACACCTATTTCGCAGGGCACTCTGGTGTCCGGGAGAATGGTTTCGTGATTAAGGGAGCGCTTCTCGCCTTCTGCATCTTCATTGCCACAGGATTACTGGTGGCCATTGGAACGATCTGGCCCATCCCGGCGGCGGTGTACTGGGCCGGTGGGGGTAACGGAAACGTGCTCCGTCCCGCCGACACGCCGGAGGCGGCTGTCGACGACCTCGGCGTCCTCATTCGTCTGCACGACTGGGGCCGGGCGTACAACAGCCTCGCCAACAAGGGGGAGTTCACGGAAGAGCAGTTCATCCATGATCTCACCAGCTACACGCTGAGCCTTCGCACCTACGCCGACCTCGAGAACGTGGATGTACATCCGCTGCACCAGACCGACAGCGACGCGGACGTGAATATGACGATGCACTGGTCCAGCGTCGTCGGTCCTTTTGAAAACACGCGTCTCCTGCATCTGGTCCACACCGGCAATCGCTGGGCCGTCGACTGGCCGCTGGTAAAGGAACCACAGGTTCCGCCGCAGGTAATCGCGGTCAATTATCTGCGCTGGGACGTTATCTATCCCGGCGCGGCAGAAGAATGGGGCGAGCAGCAAGTCGAGGGGCCCCATGTCCAGATTGTGGACATGAAGCCGCTGAACCGCGCCGCAGGCGTCGTCGTCATGGGAGAGCTTCTGAACCAGGACGTTGTGCCCGCCTGGGTCGACGTGCGCGCGACCCTCCTTCGAAAGGACGGAAGCATCATCGACACTGAAGCAGCATTCGACATGATCATGCACACGTTGCTCCCCAAGCAGGTAACGCCGTTTCTGATCAGCTTCCCGGGTGTCGATCTGTCGCAGGTCTCCAGCATTCGCATGGATCCTGTTTCCGTACTGGTCCCCGCTTCCGCCGATCCGGTGGTTGAGGTCCAGAACCAGAAGTTCAATCCCGGCCCTGCCCCAACATTCACGGCCCAGATCTCGAACCAGAGTGGTGAGCCGGTGAATGTAGCTCACGTCCTCACAACCTTTTACGATCAGAACGGCCAGGTCGTCTGGGTAGCCGGTCATTACATGGATCGCGCGCTGCAACCACAGACGCCCGTTGAATTCACCATCTCGGTGCCAGAGGATCTCGGGAAGAACATCCGCAGCGAGCGCACCGTTGTCTCCACTTACAGCACGAGGAATAACGCGTGAGGATCCATCGGATTTGTGTTCTGGCGGGAATTGTTCTGGGTGCGCCCGGTTTCGCATCTGCTCAGGCCGGGGCGCTGAACCTTCCGGCCAGTGTCAGGGCGGGCGCGGCGTTCACAATTCCGACCTCCGGAAGCGGGAAGGCGACGCTTTACATCGTCGGGCCGGGCCAGGTGCTGCGGCGCGATGTCGACCTCGGCACGCCCCTTGAATTCGCCGCCGGTGACCTGTACAACGCAGGGCGGTATGTCGTCGTTCTGACCGGAGGCGCCTCCGATGTCGGGCAGCTCGAAGTCACTCCCGTTCCAAAACCGTCCAACATCGCTTTCCTGGCGAAACCATCGCGCCTGCCGGTAGGCCTGCGCGGAGGTATCAGCGGAACGGCGTACGTCTTCGACGCGTACCACAACCTCATCCTCAACCCCATTCCCGTCTCCTTCGATCTGACCAATCAGTCGAGCCCGGAGCAGAAGACGACGGCGGACTCGCACAATGGGGTCGCGTGGACGGAAATGAACTCCGCCGAGAGACAGGGCAAAGCGAAGTTCATTGCGCGTGCGGAGGGTGTGGAGGTAACTCGCATCATTCAGGAAGTTCCGGGTGACCCGTGCAGCCTGACGATGACGGCGAAGCCCAGCGGCAAGGAAGTCGAACTGCAGACTCAACCGATTCGCGACTGCAGCGGCAATCCAGTGCCGGACGGCACCATCGTGACGTTCACCGCAACGTACAACGGAACGCAAACGACTGCTGACGTGCCGATCAAACAGGACACGGCACGGGTCGAGATGCCGGTCCACCCCGGAGCGGTCATCTCTGTCGCCAGCGGAGTCGTGGCCGGTAATGAGATCCGATGGGAGGGCAGACCATGATTGGCCGTCTCGCAGCCATAGCGGGTACGCTGACGCTTTGTCTGGCCTGCTGCGCGCAGGAGGCGTCGGTGCGCGAGGAGCCTCCGAATCTGCACGGGTCTCATCAACTGGATCCCGAGGGGGTTACGGAAAAGTCGGTGATTCGCGACTACCTTGAATCGTGGAAGAGCATGCGACAGGCGCTCGACTCGAATCAGGCTTCCCAGCTCTCGCCCTATTTTGCCGGAACGGCGAAGGACAGGCTGGCCGACGTCATCACGCAGCAGGCGAAGATGGGCATCCACACGCAATACGTCGATCGCTCGCACGACCTGCAGATCATCTTTTATTCACCCGAAGGGCTATCGATTGAAATGACTGACGACGTTGTCTACGACGAGCAGGTGATGCAGGGAGGCAATACCCTGGGCACGCAGACGATCCACGCTCGTTATCTCGCCGTCCTGACACCAGGCGATGTCCGCTGGATGGTGCGAATTTTCCAGCCCGAGGCGGGCAGCGCAAACGCCGGCGATGAAACCAGCATCAAAGGACCTGGAGGCAGAACCGCGCGCTGAACTCTGAACAGGGCGGTACCCCGGAAGCCCCTGGCCGTCATGGCCGCACTTCCGAAAGGCTGAACAGTTTGTCCGACAAGAACTGGAGAAGATCTGACCGGTTGAAAGCAACGAATCGGAGCTTCCGTAGCCATTCGGGAGTTGTTCTCAAACCATGATCTCCGTCATCGTCCCGATCTCTGACAAGCAGGAACTGCATAACGTCGCGGGCGAAGCGCCCCGCCGAAGGTTTGCACATCGCGGCGGATTAGCCTGACCAATCCAACTTTGATGATCAAGATGCATTTCATCTATTTTGCTTTTGCACCTCGCCGATCCCCGCTTCGAAAACGGGGCGCGTCGACTGCCGGAATCCTCGCATCCGTCTCAATCCTGGCCATGCTCCTGCTGCCGGCCGGGTGCCGCTCCGTCCGACTGAAATACACCGCGACCGGAGGATCGCCCGAACTGCTCGCCGTGTACGAGGGGTGGTTCGGAATGCCGAATCACGTCAGGGTGAGCTACTCTTCGCATGATCCCGCTATGGTCGACAACCAGGTGCGGAAAGCAAAGGGGATGGGCCTAACCGGTTTTGTTATGGACTGGTATGGAGACCGCGAGCCCTGGATTGACCAGAGTTATGCGCTGCTGCAGAAGACCGCGGCCCAGCACAACTTCCACGCAGCGATGATGTACGACGAAACGGAGCAGGAAACTGGTGCGACGGATGAAACCATCACCGATCTCACGACCTTTCGGGATCATTACCTCGCGCCGACTGCGCCTGGCCATGAGGCTTACCTGACCTATCAGGGGCGCCCCGTGATTTTTGTATTTTCGCACGGCGGATATACCGACTGGGACGAGGTCCGCAAAGCTCTAGACAAGTGGAATCCCGCGCCGTTCCTCATTGAGGAGAATGTGCCCCGCAAATATCCAAATGCCTTTGACGGTTCGTTTGCGTGGATCAATCCCGGCCCAGACGGATGGGCTGCCGACGGTTCGCACTGGGGCAAAGGCTATCTCGCGGATTTTTATCGCACCATGGTGCAGAAATATCCGGACAAGATCGTCATAGGGGGAGCGTGGTCGCAGTTCGGCGACATGAAGGCATCCTGGAGCCTGAACCGCCATATTTCCGCGCGCTGCGGCCAGACTCTGCACGACACTTTTAACCTCTGGCGCGAATTCGTTCCCCGGGATCAAACAATCCCATTTCTGCTGATCGAGACGTGGAACGATTACGAGGAAGGCACCGCGCTGGAACCCGGCCTGCCGGAGTGCAAGGGCACGCCCTCACCGGCTTCTCTTGAGCAGGAGAGCGGCACGGTGGCCGGACAGTAACCGCAGGCAGAGTTCGCCGCTGGCCGCACCTGCGGCGGGGGTTGCTGAGTCAACCTGCCGTTAAAGGTCAGCATCGGATGTACTGACACCCGGGGTGTCCCCGCGCGCCATGGATTTCCCCGGGCGGCATTGACAACTAAAACCGGCCAGCGGATTTGCCATTCAGCTGCCACCAACTTCAATCTGCTGCTTCTCTCATCGCGTCAAATAGCTGGAGACAAAACGTGGCGCACGGGTTATCAGACAGGTCAGGCAGTCTTCGGGCCCGCATCGTTGCCGGCAGCGCAGTTTTGCTTTCTGGTTCAACGCTGGCGACCGTACTCAGCCTGCTTTACAACATCGTCATAGCCCGGTACCTCGGGCCCCAGGGCTACGGTCAGGCAACGGTGATCTATGCGATCCTGACCTTCGTCTCCGCCCTCACCCTCTCCTTCCAGATCATTGTCGCCAAGGTGGTCGCACAGCAGACCACCGACGAAGGAAAAAGCGCTGTTTACCGGCACCTGAACCGCGATGCATGGATGTGCGCGGTGCTGGTGGGACTCGCACTGCTCCTCTTCCAGCGTGAGATTGCCACATACCTCCAGGTCGCTCCCCTGCTGGTTGACCTGATCGCGATTGGCTGCGCGTTCTACGTGCCACTGGGCACCCGCCGCGGATTCATCCAGGGCGCCTATGGCTTCCGCGGCCTTGCGATGAACGTAGTGCTGGAGGCTGCCGTACGGCTCGGCGGATCTTTTTTGATGGTTCTCCTCGGCACTGGGGTCACGGGAGTGATCGCGGCGAATTCCGCCGCTTCCATCGCCTCCTGGTTGGCGATTCGACCCAGGCTGGCACGCTCCACGCCGAGCCCACTTGCCTTGAGACAAGCCCTGCTGGAGATGCTTCAGGCGCTCGTCTTCTTTTCCGGCCAGATGCTCATCAACAACTGTGACATCGTGCTGGTGAAGCACTTCTTTCTGCCCACCGCTGCAGGACTGTATGCCGCCGTTGCTCTGGTTGGCCGCGTGATTTACACGTTCTCCTCCGCGGTCGTGAACAGCATGTTTCCGGTGGTCGCCGGAAGCGACAAGTCAGAGCGGAATAGCCTGTCGCTGATGGCCACTTCCTTTGGCCTTGTGCTTGGTATCGGGGCGGTGATGGTGGTGGGGCTGCTTGTGCTGCCCGCGGGAATGTGGACGACGTTCTTCGGCGCCGGTTTCGAGCTTCCCGGCCGGCATGGTCTGCCCTACCTCTTTGCCCTCCGAGGCGTCGCCAGCATCATCTACTCGCTCTGCGTGGTGGTGATCACCTATGAGATGTCCTATAAGATCGCCAACACCAGCTGGGTTCAGCTTGCCTTCAGCGCTGCCGTCATCGGCGGCATCTGCCGGTTCCATTCCTCGCTTGAGGGTGTCATCTTCATCCAGCTGGTGCTGATGGTCGTCCTTCTGCTCGCGGTGGGAGTGCCGTTCCTGCACAACGCGCTGCGCAGCCATGCGGTATCTGACGAGGCATTGCATACCCCCGTCCTCCGCATTTTGCGCGAGTCCTCGGAAGACGAGGCCATCTCCGAGTTTCTGAAAGCCGACCTGTATCACGAGGTGTACGACGGCTTTCGCGATACGCTCCGTCCGATTGTCGATCGGCCCGACCTAGATAACCCCGACGAGAACGCGCAGCGGCGCGCATTGCTTTTCCTGCGCCATCTGGCTCTCTGGACGGAACTGCCTGAAGATACAAAATGGTACGAGGTCAGTCTGAGCAGAGCGGATCTGCAGAAAGTCCGGGTTTTTCCCCGCGCGCAGTGGCGAAGCCTTGCCAAAGGCAATTTTGAATTGCCATTCGTTGCGGAGCGCATGCGCGATCGCCAGCAAAGTTGTGCCGATCCCTTCTCCCGGAAGATCGGCTCGATCTGCAACCTGCTCAGGACCGAGGAATGCAGATTCGATTCGATTCTTCTCATTGGCATTGACGAGACCGAACCGCTGACCATTATTGACGGCAACCACCGTCTGGTCGCCGCAGTACTTGCGGGCCGCATTGATCGGCTGCGTTTCCTGTGCGGGCTTTCTCCGAACATGCGACGGTGCTGCTGGTACGACACGAATGTGGGCACCCTGGCGCGATATGCGGCCAATCTCCTGCAGCAGACGTTTCGCGATCCGGAAGCCGAGCTCATCCGCATCCATACGAGCAAGGCCGTTCCACAGACGGAAACACGGGTCCTTCCCACGCTGGAAGAAGCAGTCCAGCCCGAGACCAACGCCGGCCTCCCCTAAAAAATTGCCCTGTCCGACGGGATCGGACAGGGCGCTTACCGTAGGGTTGCGAAGGGTTTACCAGCGATAGACGGTCAGGTTATCCACCCATACATTGGGCGAACCTCCAGAGCCGTAGCCATCAACCTGGAAGTTGGTCAGGAGCACCGGGTCCCAACCGAGGGCGAAGGCCGAGGGCACGGTGGCATTGATGTCCTGTTCCACGCCGTCCAGCCAAACCGACTGGTATGTGACGTTCCCGGAGTTGTCACGTGAGTAAGTGATCTGCACGTGATGCCAGGCGTTCGGCGCCCAATTCCGCGGATTGCACGGCTGGTTGGAATGAATCCACTCATCGTCGGGTGACTCCGGGCTGCCCGCGTTGATGGTGTAGTCCCAAACCCCATAGTAGGCATCGCACTGGACTCCATAGATCACGGTCTGGCCGTTGCCCATCACCTGGTTCATGTCCATTTCGATGGCCCCGATCTGCTGGTTTGATCCATCGACGTAAACTTCTGCGTCGTAAAGAAAGTTCTGCGCGCCGGTATCGTCACCGAACGACGTGTAGTAAAGCTCGCCGCCGTTGTTGGAGTAGTTGGTGGCGAATTGGCGTGCGCCGCCACTCAGCGAAGGCGAGCCCACCATCCAGCTGTCGCCGCTTGCACTGCCAACCGTGCCGGGATCGAAATGCCATTGCCAGCTGTTCAGAGCCTGAATGCCGCTGACGGCGATCGCATTGGGCGGAATGTAAGCACCGGATCCGCTGCCGCCTGTCGCTGCGACGCTGGTACTTGCGGCGCCACCGTTCACGTTGATGCCGATGTCTTGTACGCAGCCTGCGCCCTGGTTACCCCAGGACTTCACGTGGAGCGTATGTCCGCCGGAGGAAGCCGAAACGGAAGCGGTGATATTGGTGGAGTTAAAGACTGCGTTGTCACTGCTGTCGTCAAGGCTGTAGCCCATCGCGGCTACCGGCTGGCCGTAGCAACTGGTGGCGGTGGCACTCAGGCTGAATGGCGAGCTGACCGTCGCTCCGTTGCCAGGCGCGTTCACCGTGACTCCATTGACGGTGCTGCCTCCGCCGGATCCCGCCGAATCACCCACATTTAAGGCAACATCAGCCACGCACCCTGCACCCTGATTCCCCCACGATTTCACGTGGAGCGTATGGCTGCCGGTTGTCGTGGTCAGCGTTGCTCCGATTGCGGTGTCATTCACGACGGTCGTGTTGCTGCTCGTGTCGAACGAATAGCCCATGGCGGCCACGGGTTGCCCCCCGCAGGAGCTTGCTCCCGCGGTCAGGGTGAACTGCGTGCCCACCGTGGAACCATCCGCCGGGCTGCTCACGGTGATTCCGTCCGCGGAGCCGGAGCTGTCCGCTGTTACATCAACGGAGATGTCTGCCACGCAAACCGCGCCCTGATTGCCCCAGGACTTAATGTGCAGCGTATGCCAACTGGGGGAAGCGCTTCCCGTCGTGTTGAGAACCGTGCCGTTCACAATAGCTGCGTCAGGGATGTCGTCGACGTTGTATCCCATGGCGGCCACCGGTTGTCCCCAGCAGCTGTCGGCGCTTGCGGCAATCTGGAAATTCGACCCTACCGAGGCGCCATTTCCAGGGCTGCTGACCGTAATTCCATTGCTGGAGGAGCCGGACGTGACGTTAATGCCGACATCCGCGACACACGGAGCGCCCTGGTTGCCCCACGCCTTAACGTGCAGTGTGTGCCCGCCGGGGGCTGCCGGGACGCTGGCGTTGATGGATGTATCGTAGACGACGGTGGTATCTGCGCTGTCGTCGAAGCTGTAGCCCATGGCAGCCACCGGCTGCGACGAGCAACTGGCCGCATATGCCGAAAGGTTAAACGGTGACGTGACGGTCGCACCATTGCCGGGGCTGTTGACCGTGACATCTGCGAAGGCGGGGATGGCAAACGCGAAGAGGATAGGGAGTGCAGTAAGAAGAGCTTTCTTCATTCAACGACCCTGAAGTGAGAAATTTGCCCGCGTGCGGGGAAAAGCTATTGAGGTCCGCGGAATCCCTGTACGCCTCTGACATCAGGGGCCGCCTGGAGTTCAGTTTTCGGTTCGGGCTTGTCTGAGCGAGGACTACGTGCGCCTGGTATGAACTCGACAACCTCGTCTGCATGCCTTGGCGGGAGCGGCGGCGTACACGTTCGCTGCTGGACCACCCTGAGTCGTCCCGGGAGCCAGATCGGGACACAAGGAACTTCCTGGGCGGCATCAATCGGGGGCGATGAAGCCGCTTATTCCCCGCTCAGTCCCGGTGATTCCGGGCCTCAGGCTGAAAATCAGGTGAATTGCTGTTGTGAATATTGCAGAAAGGATTACGGCAGGCAACCTTTTTAACGCCGGAAATACATAATTTTGCGATACAAAAATGCAATTCCTTTCATCCGTGCAAATACTGCCTGCAACCAGCGAAAGTAATACCGAGGCACATACCTCTTTACACTGCCGACTTCCCTTTTTGCGCCGCTGACTGGCGGCAGCAGAGGGTACGATCCGTGATTTGGCATCCGCGCAGCAGGACTGAGTTCTGCAAACGAGGGATTTCTGGTGCGCGTTCCCGAACTTTTCGGGACGCTCAAGCCAAAGCCGTCTTCCGGTGGGGTACAACCGGGATTCCTGCCTTGCGAATCCAATGAAGTTTCAAGAGGGCGCTCTTGCAGAACACTAGCTCGATTGCATCATCACGGCCGATTCCCATGAGTTTCATTCTGCTGGCGGCGGCAGCCGTTCATCTGCCGCTGCTGCTGATGGAACTACCGCTGAAGTCGTACGACACGAACTTCCATATCTTCTTTGCTTCTCATTATTTACACCACTGGTTTAATCCCTGGAATGAAAAATGGTTTGCGGGCTTCTCGCAAACCAGCTATCCGCCGCTCCCGCAGCAGTGGACCGCAATCCTGTCGCTCCTGGTCGGCCTGAACATGGCGTACATGCTGGTGCAGTTCGTTGCGATTCTGTTGCTGGCCGTTGGTGTGTACCGATTCTCAGCGATCTGGGTGAGTCCGCGGGCAGCCTCTTTTGCTGCGCTGGCCGCAGTACTTCTCAGCACGGAAAGTGGGCTTGTCTATAACGCAGGTCAGCTGGGCACGACCTGCGCAGCGCCGCTTTATCTGCTTGCCCTTCCCTATCTTTACCGGTATCTGCGATTTGGCGGGTGGCGACCCTTTCTCAAGACCATCGTGCTGCTGGCCGCAGCGGCCGGCGCCCACCACGCGACGCTGATGTTCGGATCGTTCCTGTTCGCGATCCCGGTTCTGGTTCTTGCTCTGATGGATCGCCAGGATGCGCCCGGACAGCACGCTCCTGCCATCCTGACGCGCGCCGCTATCATGACCGTCTTCATCATCGTCGTGGCGACCATCGTGCTGCTGCCGTTCTGGATCTGGCTGCTTCACAACCCCGCAAAACAGACGCCCATTCCCCACCAAAGCCGCGCGAATTACATCCTGAGCCCCGAATGGGGGGAGATGTATTTCCTCATGCCATGGAGCTCGATCCTGTGGGCTTTGCCGTTCATCCTTTTTCGGGGTTCAATGGTACCGCGCTTGCGGCCGCTGATGCTGGGTTTCTGGGTCTGTTTCCTGCTGGGGTTGGGCGGGACCACTCCAGCAGGGGTATGGCTGCTGCATCGTGCCTTTTACGTCCTCACCTACGAGCGCTTCAGCTACTGGGCGAGCCTGCTGGCACTGCCCATTTTCGGAGCGATCGTTTCGGACCTTATCTCTCGCTTCCGCTTTCGCGCTGCCGTGCCGATCACGATCATGGCAGGGTTCGGCTGCGCTCTGGCTGCCGCGTGGACCACGTTTGTGCCCTCAGACGACCTAAGCTTCAGTGTGGATTCGACCGCGGCATGGCTGAACCGGGACGGCCATTACAACTATCGCTACATCACTCTCGGGTTCGGCAATAAGCTCTCCCGGCTCTCTATCGAGACGCGAGCCCCGAGCGTGGACGCCGAATCGAACGAATCGCGCAATGTGCCCGAAATGACGAAGTATGGCGGGGCTGCCCTGAGCAGCGCCAGGTTCTTCGGATCGGGAGGTCTGGAAGCTCTGCGCGCCGTTCTGGCCCATGCGAAGCGGTACGGACTGCGCTGGGTGGTCAGCTACGACCCCTATTACGATCCGCTGCTGGAACTTACCGGCTGGCGCCGGGTGGACGCGCTCGACAATGGCAAGATCGTCATCTGGGGCATGCATGATGTCCCTCCTGCCCACCCGATGAACCTTTCGCAGGTGCCACCTCGCTGGCAGGGAATTATGTGGGGCACCCTGCCTGTCGGCAGCAGCATTCTCGCCTTTGTGTTTGTGGTGTTCTTGCGCGACGACCCGACGGCCGGCGAGGAAGAGGAGTTGGAGCAAGCCGCCGTGACGAACGAAGCGCCGGAGCCACAAACGATGGCAGCCGGGCAGCAACACCTGATGACCTCTCCGCCACCGCCCCTGCAGAGCGGAGGATGAGGAGACCCCCTCCCCCCTCCCCTGTTTGATCAAGTGCGCGGTTGTGACGGGCCCAGATGATTGAGGCGCGATCAGTTGGGAGAGGGTCGTCTTTGATACCGTCACGACCGTCAATGATCAGTTCGCGGTCGTGAAGTCCGCAGATGTTTCAAACAAGATCACTTCGGTCGCGGCCGTGGATGATCAGCTCGCGGTCGTGTTGTGATCACCTCATGGTCGTCTTTGAACACCTGACGGCCGTGATGGAGTCATGTGCACGGCCCGAGCCCAGCGCAGGATTTCAAAACAGCGGAACAGAAAGCCGGGCGCCGGTGGCCTGTAGCCGAAACTTTGCCGGTCCCCTGACGAAAAAGCTCTGTTCCTGAGAACAGAGCTTTCCTACTTTCAAGGGTAGGGTGCGCGGGAGAGTTGGGCAAGAAGAAAGCGAGGCGGAGGGGTTACGGACGGCTGAAGCCGTGCTTCGAGAGACGGCGGTGCTCCCGTGCTCTCCGGTTCTGCCAAAACGGGGCAGAGATGGGGCATCCGAAGGCACATCCTTGTCGATCGAAAACCGCGATCGACAAGGATGGGGCACCCGCTGGTTCGCTTAGTCGATGATGCGGGCGCCTTCGGTCATGGCGCGGAGAACATTCTCCCTCATGCGTTTCACCTGGCCGGGAGAATGCCCCTGCCAGTTCGTCACCTCGCCAACGACGCGCAGGGGGTCGTGGGAGCGGTAGGAGAGGGTTGGATTCCCGGGAAACTTCTTGTCCGTCAAATTGGGATCGTCAACGATCGGACCGGTCGGCTCGACGAGATAAATGCGTTCCCGCCCATCGCCGGCGGCCAGTTCAGCGCCCCAGATGGCGGCATCGAGCGTGCCCGTGAAATATACCCAGGAGAGCGGCTTCCGATCGCCGTAGTTGGACGTGTACCCAGCGACGATGAGATCGCCATGCGCGAGATCGGCGCGTGTTCCGTGGAAGAATTGCCTGACAAACATGCTCCCGCTCGATGACATAAGATCGGCTGCTCCGTCCTGAAAATTGCAACGCAACTTGCACGATAGTCAGCAAAAGACAGGGGTTTGCTGCAAGCCCTGGCTGGTCTGGTGGCCTGAAGATGGGAGGGGGTAGTTCTCTTCCGTTGTCCGCGCTACCTATTCGGCTGCTCTCCCTGCGATCAATCCTCTCGCTCACGCCCGCCCGCGTTTCGGCAGTTCCCCGTCCTCGAGCCCGAGATCAACAACCTGCCG
>DATGJK010000068.1:0-4172 GCA_035295245.1 Acidobacteriaceae bacterium | reverse complement strand
AGGGCATCCCAATGCTCGAAGCCCCGGTCTCCGGCGGCACCGCGCGCGCAACCGACGGGACGATCGTCATCATGGTCGGCGGCGACGCCGCGGTGTTCGACGCTCAACTGCCGCAGCTGAAGTCGTTCAGCGGCGAGGTGGTGCATGTGGGCGAGATCGGCATGGGCTCCGTCGCCAAGCTGGTGAACAACATGCTGGCGTTCTGCAATGCGGCGGCGGCAGCGGAGGCGCTGGTGATCGGCACGATGGCCGGCATCGACCTGAACAAGCTGCAACAGGTGATCAGCAATGCGAGCGGCAATTCGTCGGCCTTCCGCAACCTGTCGGAGAAGGCGTTCAAGCGGGAGTTCGCCGCAACCTTCGCGCTGGACCTGGCGCACAAGGATCTACGCCTGGCGTTGGAACTTGCGGACGAACTCGGCGTTCCGGGTATGATTGCGCCGCAGGTGATGAACCTGATGCGCATCGCACGTGCAAAGGGAATGGGTGGTGACGACAGCAGCTCGGTCATCCGTGTGTACGAACAGGCGCTTGGGCGGGAAGTGTGTCCGTAGCAATCACATTCTTTAATGTGAATTGCTTCAGGCGCCTGAATAAACAAAGCGCGAGCAGATCACGGAGCGGATTGGCAACTTTCAGCGTCGATGTATGCTGAAAGTGCGTGCAAATCCGTACGCTGTGCCATCAGCGGAATGAGGACGAAATGGCCAGCCTATTCCACGTTCTCGTTGTCGAGGATGAACCACTGGTCCGGGACGTCATTATAGACGCGCTGGATGGGCTTTACCGAACCAGCCATGCCGGAACCGCGGCGGGGGCGATGGATTGCCTGCGGGGCGGTGATATCGATGCCATGCTGCTCGACTGCACGCTGCCGGGCGGGTTGGACCCGGCCCTGGTGCCGATGGCGGATCAGTCGGGGGTTCCGGTGATCCTGATGTCCGGATATCCGGATGTGATGGAACGGGTGCCCGGCGCAGGCAGGCTGGCCATCCAGAAGCCCTTCAGCCTGAGCGCGCTGCTGGACACGATCGAGCGTGCTGTCGCGTCAGCCCGGGTGGCCTGACGACCCGCCGTCAAGCGTCGAGCAACTCGTTGACGGCGGACACCAGGGCGCGCAGCGGGAATGGCTTCTCCAGGAAAGTTTCGCTCTCCGGCGGCCGCTGCATTCCGCTGACGAACAGCACCCTCAGGTCGGGGTGCAATTGTCGCGCTGCGGTGGCAAAGGCCAATCCGTCCAGGCGCGGCATGGCAATATCGGTGACAACGAGCGAGATATCCGGATGCTCGTTCAGCAGCCTTAGCCCCTCGACGCCGTCGCGGCCCTGGTAGACACAGTCGCACATATCCTCGAGGACTGCCGCTACCGACTCCCGGATCAGTTCATCGTCGTCCAGCACGAGACCGACGTTATGAGCGCCACCGTCGTTTTGCGCCGGCATTGTCACAATCCGGTCGTCCTCTGCACTGCTTTTCATCGTCATCGAACCAACCACACTGCACTGACGTTCCAGCGGATACCGGTCAATTCCAAGGAACATGTCCGCGACCTGGAGGGCAAGGTGCTTTCGCAAAGTGTCGATCGCATGTCAGCACTTGGACATATGTGCTGTTCCCTGGGCAAGGCGGCGCGCTGTGGTGGTGAGTGCGTGCGGGGAACCGTTCGCGCGGCCTGTGGGAGGAAGCAGCGTGGGCCGGGCGCAACTTTCATGCGCCAGGGTCCTCAAACGGTCACGACTTCGCGCGCGGCAAGGGCTGCCCATCACCGTCATAGCGGCTTGGCCAGATCGCGTGCGGCGCAATGCCCAGCGCATCTGCCAGGATGCGCTCAACGGCTGGCCACGGCTGCTTCAGGGCTTTACCTGCAGCGGTGGGGTGGTAGCCATTGGCCACTGACAGTCCGGCGAGGCTGTAGCCGCGCTTCTTCAATGCAGCCAGCACATCGGCTGGATGCCAGTCCTCCACGTTGCTGGAGGGGTTGCTCGCAAAGTCGTTGTCTGCATTCATGGGAATTCTCCCGAGAGAATTGCCTTCGGAAAGTGATGGTTCCCTTCTCCAACGTTGGAATACCGACGATCTCCTGTTTGGAAAGTGTCGAAACTGTGCCTGGTCGATAAGATATGTCACAAATAAGCGAAACCACTGCAACAGCCTCGATCGGCGCCGAGCGCGCCGCCTTCATTGGCCGGCTGCAGGCAATCCTGAAACACTGGCCGAGCGCAGATCGCCTTGCGCGGGCTACCGGCGTTTCCCCGTCGGCGTTCCGGAAATGGCTCCGCGGTGAGGCGGAGCCGAGCCGGGAGCGCCTGGTGGCTTTGGCCAACGCCGCCGGGGTCCCGGTTGGCTGGCTGGCCAATGGTGACGGGCCTGAGCCGCGATTCCAAAGTGCCGTGAGCACCTCACGGACGCACGGCGCTGCCGTGCTGCTCGATGCTCGTCTCGATCGGCAGGATTACGTGGTTCTGCCGAAGCGTCCGGAGGCAGCTGCCGCCGGGCCGGAATCACCGCCCGCCCCCCCGATCACGGAATTCATCGCATTCCGCCGCGACTGGGTTCGCGGCATTCTTGGCATTGAACCCGACCAGCTGACTGTGGAAACGGCGCTGGGTGAGTCCATGGAGCCCGGCATACAGAGTGGGGATCTGCTGCTGGTTGATACAACGGATACCCGGTTTCACAGCTTTGGGGTTTACGTAATTGAGATCGCTGGTGAGCGGCTGGTGAAGCGTGTTCAGCCGAAGCTGGACGGCAGCTTGACGCTGATCAGCGATAATCCCGCCTATGAGGCGGAGCACATACCGCCCGGCCAGACCGGTACGGTGCAGATTGTGGGCAGGGTGTTGTGGACGTGCGGGCCGACCCGCAGCGGCAGCAGGTGGGGGGAGAGGGGCTGACCCTCTCCCACCTGAGCGTCAGCGCCAGATCGGCCGGCCGAGATTGATGTCGTGGCCGCTGGTCAGCGCGCCGCCAAGAGCGCCGGCGCCGCCACCGATCGCTGCCCCAACCAAGGGGCTGCCACCGGTCACCGCTGCGATCGCGGCACCACCACCGGCTCCGATCAAGCCGCCCGACAACGCGCGGTCGCCTCGATTATAGCCGCATCCAGCGAGACCGATCGCCGCGGAAACCAGAACCAGGCACGTAGCAATGCCGCGCCGCATGACACTCACTCCTTTCCTAACAGACTTCAGTTGCGATCAACGGGCGGTGACAGCGCCACCGACGGCGCCTACGCCGCCACCGATCAGCGCACCCGTCGCCGGCCTGCCGCCGGTCAGCGCCGCCACGCCGGCGCCGGCGCCGGCGCCCATCAGGCCACCGGTTACTGCGCGTGTGCCGGGGTCCTCACCACAGCCGGCCAGCATTGCCAGCATGCCACCAAGGGCTATTCCCAATGCGATTTTGCGAGTCATCGGTTTCATCCTCCCAACCGCTGAAGACGAAGCTGGATTTCAGTTAGGGGGAAGGAAATCCGGTGGCTTGAATGAGGCGATCATTGGGCAGGACCTCAACCTCTTGTTATCGGCGGGCGGGGGGGCTAAGCCCAGCGCCTTCCGGGCACATCCCACAGAGGCAAGCACTGAATGTTCTCCCGCGCTCTCGGCTTCATGTCGGCCGATATGGCGATCGACCTGGGTACGGCGAACACGCTGGTCTACGTGAAGGGTCGCGGCATCGTACTGGCGGAGCCGTCGGTCGTTGCGATTGCGGAAGTGCGGGGCAAGAAGCAGGTCGTGGCGGTGGGCGAGGAGGCGAAGCAGATGCTGGGCCGCACGCCCGGTTACATCACTGCAAGCCGGCCGCTGCGGGACGGCGTGATCGCCGACTTCGAAGTCGCCGAGGAGATGATCAAGCACTTCATCCGCAAGGTGCACAATCGGCGCGGATTTGCCTCGCCGCTGATCATTGTGTGTGTGCCGTCCGGATCGACCGCGGTTGAGCGGCGCGCGATCCAGGAAAGTGCGGAGAGTGCGGGTGCGCGGAAGGTGGCACTGATCGAGGAGCCGATGGCCGCGGCGATTGGCGCGGGCCTGCCGGTGACGGAGCCGTCCGGCTCGATGGTGGTGGATATCGGCGGCGGCACCACGGAAGTGGCGGTGCTGTCCCTGGGCGGCATAGTCTATTCCCGCAGCGTGCGCGTCGGCGGCGACAAGATGGACGAAGCCATCATC
>DATGJK010000067.1:0-4824 GCA_035295245.1 Acidobacteriaceae bacterium | reverse complement strand
AGTTCGTCACCAGGATCGATGCGACTCTCTCCCAGAAAAATAACCTGTATGGCCGCTACTATCTGGACGGCTATGCCTTCCCCCCGAAGTGGGATCCAACCGATGCGCTGGTCACCGCCACGCCGGGCAATCTGCAGCGCGTGCAGTCCCTCACCGTTGGCGAGAGCTACGTCTTCAGCGCGCATACGGTGAACTCGGTGCACATCACCGCGGACCGGCGCCGCAATAACCGTACTCCTGCATCTCAGGGAGTCAGTCCGAATGCAGTCGGCGTCAGCATGTTCAACGTCGATCCCAATTTCTTCCGCTTCACAGCCACCAACAAATTCAACCTGTACTGCGGCACCTGTGCGCCCTCCCACTTCAACGTCAACACGTTTTCAATTTCCGACGATGTGAACCTGGTCCGCGGCAAGCACCAGATCCTCTTCGGCGGCGAGTATGCGCGCTCCGAATTCAATGCCAGCAACCACTACGAAGAGAACGGCGCGTTCACCTTCAGCGGTGTCTTCAGCCAGACCGGTCCCGGACAGAATCTCCCCAAGCAGAAGACAGCGGATGCCAACCTCGATTTCCTTATGGGGGCGCTGCAAGCCTTCGAGCAGAGCAAGGCGCAATCCAACGCGCTGCGCGCTCCCATTCCCAGCCTCTACGTCCAGGACACCTGGCAGGCAACGCCGAAATTCGTGTTTACGGCCGGCGTTCGCTGGGAGCCGGAATACATGCCCACGGATTACTTCCACCGTGGGTCGGCATGGGATGAGAACTCCTTCATCAACAATGTGACCAGCGGCGTCTACACGAACGCCCCGGCCGGTGTCTTCTACTACGGCGACAAGGGTGTGCCGGCTAACTATACCCAGAACTCGCCCTGGCAGTTCTCTCCTCGGGTGGGTGTCACCTGGAACCCTGACGGCGCCGGCAAGACCGTTCTCCGGGTCGGCGGCGCGCTGATCTATGACGAGCCCAACTTCTTCACGGCGCAGCGCAATCAGCAGAACCCGCCCTTCGCCACCGCCGCCTCCACCATTCCCACCTCTGCCCCGCTCAATTTCGCCAATCCGTGGTCCAGCGGCAGTGCGCCAGGCAATCCATTCCCCCAGCCCTTCACCCCGCCAAAGAACGTCGCCTTCCCGGCCACCGCGCAGTACATCTTCATGCCGAAGCACTTCCTTTCGCCGTACGTGATGCAGTGGACGGCGAGCATGCAGCATGAGCTCGGCCATGCCTGGATGGCGCAGCTCGATTACATCGGCAATGAGGGTGTCCACCAGACATGGGGATTCCCACTGAACCCGGCGGTCTACACCAGCGGGTCCCCGAGCGCGAACTACAGCAAGCGCTTTCGGCTTGTCCTGGAAAACCCCACCCAGGGCGCGAAGTTCACAGGAGGAGGCGGCGGCTCCGTCCTGGTCGACGACTCCGCCACATCGAACTACAACGGCCTGATCGCCACCATCCAGCACCGCACGGCGAGCTATACGGTCCTGGCCAACTACACCTGGTCGCACTGCATTGACGTCGAAGATGCGCAGGGAGACTTCGCCGGAACCACCGTTGAAAATCCCTACAATCCCCGCCTCGACCGCGCCAACTGCGGCTTTGATTACCGCGGCATGTTCAATGCAAACGCTGTGGTCATGAGCAAGTTCAGCAGCCTGCATGGATTTGCATCGGCGGTCGTCAATAACTGGGAACTGGGTCCTCTGGCCCGCATCACCGACGGCGCGCCGTTCACCATCACCGATGGCACGGATATCTCCGGCACCGACGTCAACAATGACCGCCCGAACCTCGTCGGATCAGCTACCTATACGCACAACAAGATCTCCACGAATCAGGAGATCTACCTCAACCAGAGCGCCTTTACTTACCAGCCAAACGGCACCTACGGCAATCTGGGAAGAAACACCTTCCGTGGGCCGAAGTACGTCGACCTGGACGCAGAAATCAGCCGGTTCTTCCCGATCACGGAACGCACGAAGCTGGATTTCAGGATTGAGGCATTCAATACTCTGAACCACCCAAACTTCAAGAATCCCGGCCACACCTCGATCAATTCGAGCGCCAGCACCTTTGCCACGGTCACCAGCGCCAATGACCCCCGCATCTTCCAGGGCGCGGTGAAGTTCATCTTCTAACCCTCAGATCCGGCGCCGGAAGCCCCTCCGGCGCCGGATCCTTTCCTCCCGTGGCTTCGCCCTCCTCGCCGTGCTACCATCCCTCACGCAATATGTCCCGGACCTCCCTCCTGCTGCTCCTGCTGCTGGCAACTCCCGTGTGGGCGCGCGACTCTGCACCCGCCTGGATCCAGGTCCGCAGCGAACACTTCACCGTCGTCACCGACGCAGGCGAAAAGCAGGGGCGCCGCGCTGCCGATCAGTTTGAGCGCATGCGCTGGGCCTTCCAGGCGCTCTTCCCCAAAATGCAGGTCGATCCCGCTGCGCCTATCACGGTGCTCGCCGTGCGCAACGGCAAGGACCTCGAGGCGCTCGAACCCGCGGACTACATCGGGAAAGGCAAGCTGAACCTGGCCGGCTACTTCCTGCACACCCAGGAGAACAACTACATCCTGCTGCGCCTCGATGTGCAAAACGAGGAGCATCCCTACGCCACCGTCTACCACGAATACACGCACCTCGAACTGGGCGACGCCATTGAGTGGATGCCCCTGTGGCTCAACGAAGGACTGGCCGAGTTCTTCCAGAACACCGAACTCGAAGAGAAGACCATCCGCCTTGGCGAGGCCAGCCGCGAGGACCTCCTCTACCTGCAGCAGAACCGTCTGATCCCGCTGGAAACGCTCTTCCGCGTTGACCCCACGTCGCCTTACTACCACGAGGAGCAGAAGGGCTCCATCTTCTACGCCGAGTCGTGGGCGCTCACGCACATGCTGGAAACCTCGGACGTCCAGAACCACACCACGCGCGTCGCCAACTACGTCCGCCTTGTCAGCCAGCATGAGGATCCCGTCACGGCCGCGCAGCAGGCTTTCGGGGACCTCAAAAAGCTCCAGCAGGAGCTGGACGAATACACGCGCCGCGGCTCCTACCAATATTTCCGGCTCAACACGCAGCCCCTCAGCGAAGCAGCCTTCCAGGTCACGTCGCTGCCCCAGCCGCAGGCTGACGCGCTCCGCGCCGACTTCCTCGCCCGCATCGGCCGCAGCCAGGACGCGCATGCGCTGATCGACTCCGTGCTCAAGGCCGATCCCAACAACGTGCAGGCGCGCGAGACGCTGGGCTATGTCGCTTTCCGTGACGGCAAGCTCGATGAGGCGAAGAAGTGGTACGCCGAAGCCGTCGCTCTCGACTCGCACAGCTACCTGGCCCAGTATTACTTCGGCGCGCTCTCGCTGATGAATGGCGACAGCAGCGGCCCCGTCGAGGCCAGCCTGCTGAAGTCCATCCAGCTGAACCCGCGCTTCGCGCCCGCCTGCGACGCGCTCGCCAGCGTCTATGCGCGCCGCGGCGACAACCTCGACAAGGCATACATGCTCATGCTGCAGGCTGTTCAGCTGGAACCCGCGAACGTGCAGTACCGCATCAATGAGGCCAACGTGCTGATGCAGCAGCAGCGTTATGACGATGCCGTGCGTGTGCTCGAAGCCGCGCAGCCCGCCGCCAAAACGCCCGAGGCCGCGGGGGCCCTGCGCCTCCATTTGCAGCGCATTCGCCAGTATCGTCAGCAGGTGGAGGAAGCAAAGCAGCGCAATGCCGAGTACGCGTCACAGCCCGACGTCGCGAACAGGCCCACGACGATCGTCGCCACCGGCATCAATGGACAACCGCTGCGCGTCACCATTCCCGGCAAACCTCCTGCCGTGATTCATCCCACCGAAAAGCCGCATGGCCCCATGCTGACCGCGCGCGGCGTCATTCAGGCAGTCACCTGCAGCGCGCCCACAGTCATCGAATTCCAGTTGCAGTCGGCGACGAAGAAGGTTGCCCTCTACAACAACAACTACTACGACGTGGATGTCACTGCCGGGAACTTTATGCCCAAAGGCGAGCTTCACCCATGCGACGAACTCGAAGGCATGAAGGCGAAGGTGACGTACTTCGCGACCGCGGACAAAACCGTCGACGGCCAGATCGTCTCGATCATGATGTTCAAATGAAAACGGCGCAGCCCTCGCTGCGCCGTTCTTCTTCCGTTTTGCAAAAATTACGCCCGGCTCAGGTACGCGCCTTCTGCCGTATCCACGCGAATCTTCTCGCCCTCGTTGATGAACGGAGGCACCTGCACGACCAGCCCGGTCTCCGTCTTCGCCGGCTTGGTCACCGACGACGCCGTCGCCGACTTCAGCCCTGGCTCCGTCTCCACGACCGTCAGCTCCACCGTTTGCGGCAGTTCGATGCCCACCGCCACGCCGTCGTGAAACGAGACCTTGATCTGCAGGTTGGGGATCAGGTACTCCACCGCATCGCCCAGCGTGTCGCGCTTGAGGTGGGTCTGCTCGTAGTTTTCGACGTTCATGAAGTAGTAGTCGTCGCCGTCGTTGTAGAGAAACTCCATCGGGATTTCATCGACAACCACGCGCTCAATCGGATCGGGCGAGCGGAAGCGCTCCACGAACATGGCTCCGGTGCGGATGTTACGCAGCTTCGCCTGAATGAA
This sequence comes from Acidobacteriaceae bacterium, assembly GCA_035295245.1. Taxonomy (GTDB): domain Bacteria; phylum Acidobacteriota; class Terriglobia; order Terriglobales; family Acidobacteriaceae; genus Palsa-343. Next base: position 204 of record DATGJK010000067.1, on the reverse strand, counting down.
GGCGCGCAGGTTGCCGGGCGTGCGATGCTCCACCGAAAACACCAGGTGGAGGTCGTTGTTGTGCTTGATGATCATGCCCGGACGCATCTGGGTGGCGGGAATCGCCATAGGAATAAAGCTCCTTGCGGGAAAAATTGCTGCGGGAATGTCGCGGCCGAACGTGCCGCGCACGGCGGACACACGAGCCCGCCCAAAACATACTCC
>DATGJK010000066.1:0-15576 GCA_035295245.1 Acidobacteriaceae bacterium | reverse complement strand
TCACCGGAAACATCCGCAGTATTCAATACTACGGAACAGATGATCAAAAGAAACGACGCGGGCACTGACGGCCAGGACCATTCCGGTGGGAGAAGTCATCGCGATGCAGCCCTTTTTTGGGCCCCTTGGCGCGCGCAGCTTCGAGGTGGTGGCCACGATGAGCTAACTTCGATTCCAGTGCGCAGAGGTGCCCCGCGTTCGGCGGGGGTCCGGGAACGGTGCTTTCACAGATCAAGTGAGGAATCATGGATCTCAATTTCACACGTAGAAAATTTCTGGGCGGAGCAGCAGCGGCGGGCGCGGCGGCGCTGATTCCTTCATCGGCCATGGCAGGCCAGCGCGCAGCTCATACGGCCGCAACCGGCGCGGCGGAAGATACCGCGAATCGCCTGCTGACCGGCTCGACGGTCGAGAAGGTGGCTTGGAAGGCGAAGCCGTTTTCGATGACGGAAGTCCGGCTGCTGCCGAGCTTCTGGAAGGACACAGCGGAGCTGAACCGAAGCTGGCTCTATTCCCTGCCCAACGAGCGGCTTGCCTATAACTTTCGCGTGACGGCGGGCATTCCGACCGATGCCGATCCGCTGGGCGGCTGGGAAGCTCCGGACTGCGAACTGCGCGGGCATTATGTGGGCCACTATTTGTCGTCCTGTGCGCTCATGCACGCGAGCACCGGAGACGCTTTCATCAAAGCCAAGGCCGATGAGCTGGTCAGCATGCTCGCGGAGTGCCAGGCAAAAGATGGCTACCTGGGCGCGTATCCGACCACGTTTTACGACCGTCTGCGGAACCACCAGCGGGTCTGGGCGCCCTTCTACACCTTTCACAAGATCATGGCCGGGTTGATCGATATGTATCAGCACACCGGCAACAAGCAGGCGCTCGATATGGCGCTGCGCATGGCCTCATGGGCCGATACCTATTCGAAGTCCTTTGCGCCCGACGATTGGCAGCGCGTGCTGCTGGTCGAACAGGGCGGGATGAACGAGGCATCGTTCAACCTCTATGCGATCACCGGAGATACAAAGTGGCGCGACCTGGGGTACCGCTTCGAGCACCACAAGATCTTCGATCCGCTGGCGGCCAACCAGGACATTCTCGATCACAACCACGCCAACACGAATATTCCCAAGGTGATTGGCGCCGTCCGCGGATATGAACTGACCGGCGACACCCGCTACCGCGACATCGCGGAGAACTTCTATCGCATCTTGACCGAGCATCATGTGTACTGCACGGGCGGAACCAGCAACGGCGAGATGTGGCACGCGCCGGACGCTATCGCCACGCAGCTTGGTCCAGCCGCCGAGGAGTGCTGCTGTTCGTACAACATGATGAAGCTGGCACGGCACCTCTTTGGGCTGCAGCCGGATGCGCGCCATTTCGATTACTACGAACGGCTGCTCTATAACGTGCGCTACGGCACCCAGGATCGCAATGGCATGCTGATGTATTACGTGCCGCTGCAGCCGGGCATGTACAAGACCTTCGGCACGCCTTTCGACGCCTTCTGGTGCTGCACGGGTACCGGCTCCGAGGAGTACTCGAAGCTGAACGATTCGATTTACTTCCACGATGACGACTCCGTCTACGTGAACCTGTTCATTCCGTCCACCCTCGACTGGAAGGAACGCGGGCTGAAGCTGCGGCAGACCACGAAGCTTCCTGCTGACGACCGGATCACGCTTGCCGTGGAAAGCGCCCCCATGGCGCCCACAGCGCTGCAAATCCGCGTGCCCTACTGGGCTACGAAGGGCTTAACCGTGCAGATCAATAGCGAGACGCAGAATCTGACGCCAGCGCCTTCGAGCTACGTGCGCCTCGAGCATGCGTGGAAAACGGGCGACCTCGTCACCATCGACGTGCCGCTGACCCTGCATCTGGATACGACTCCGGACGACAAGCAGGTGCAGGCGGCGATGTACGGTCCGCTGGTGCTGGCGGCGCTGCTGGGCACCGAAGGACTGACCACGGCCATGATCTACGGAGGATCGGGACCGCGATGGGACGGCGGATATCCGATGCCCACCGTGGATCTCCGCCCGCGTATGCACCGCGATGCGAACGGGAATATGGTGCAGGAGGCCCCGGTGGCCCCCGACGGCGTTTGGTTTGAGCAGGCCGAGGCGACACGAGCGTACCCTCTGGTCTTCCATACGAAGGGACGAGGTCCGACGCACACTCTGGTGCCGCTGAATCAAATCATGGATGAGCGCTACTCAGTCTATCTGCGTCGCGTGGAGAGCTAGGCCAGGCGGAGAAGCCGCGGCTGCGCAAGATCCCGCTGCCGCGCGCTCCAGGTTCCGAAGAACTCTCCTGCTACAAAATGCGAGCGCCGTACTACCGTCTCGGCGCCGCCGTCGCTGGTCCGGAAGACCATCGATCCGCGCCAGGCTCCTCCACTCGAACATAGCGGGCACCACGCACATGATCCAGGTGCTGCTCGATCCCGCTCGGCCAGCGGATATCGACCGACGCGGCCTCGATATCCGCTCCAAGGCCGAAATGCGCGCGCACGTCGCTGGAAGAAAGATAGCTCGACGCAGTCGTTACCGTGGTCCATTGTGAGCCTTTCGACGTTGTTACGCGGATGACCGCGCCGATGCCGTCGCGGTTGCTCCGGTGTCCCACCAGCTGGAAACCAATCCAGTGATTGCTGGTCTTCGTCTGGTTGAAAACGACGTGCGTCGGACCGTTGTTTTCCGTCACCACAGCATCCATCAGGCCGTCGTTGTTCAGGTCGCCGGTCGCCAGGCCACGCGCCGCCCAGCTGTGCTGGAAGGCCTCTCCGGAAACGGAGGAAACGTCGGCAAATCGCTTGCCGTCGATGTTGCGCGCCAGCAGCATCGGCTCACGATAGTGCACCTGCGGCGCGGTCAGCTCGACATTATCCATGTCGTGCCCCTGGGCGACGAGCAGATCCTTCCAGCCGTCATTGTCGTAGTCCATGAAGCGCGCGCCCCAGCCGGAATGCAGCAGCGTGATTCCGCAATCCCGGTGATGTAGCTGGCATAGCTGAATGAGCCATCCCGGTTGTTCTGGTAGATTGCATATTTTTGCTGCGCCAGGTCATCCACGAACATGTCCGGCCAGCCATCGTTGTTGTAGTCCGTGAAGTCCGTGCCCATTCCCGCGTAGGTTCGCCCGTCGTCATCCACCGCGACACCGGAATCGAGGCCAACTTCTTCAAACGTGCCATTTCCTTTGTTGCGGAACAGGTACTCGACGATGGAATCGTTTGCGATAAAGAGATCAGGATGGCCGTCGCGATCGTAATCCGCGATCGAGATTCCCAGCCCTTTCCCCGGCTTGTCCAGTCCGAGGTTGTGCGCCTCCTCGGTGAACGTCCCATTTCCGTTGTTGTGGTAGACCAGCATCGAGATCGACGGAAAGACGTCAGGACGGCAATAAGAACGGTAACCGGGCCGACGCTCGCCACACCAGACGTCGTCCCAGTCCCACGTGACATAGCGCAGCACGACAAGATCGAGGTAGCCGTCCCCGTCGAGATCGACCCAGGCCGCTGAAGTGGACCAGCCGCTGCCGCCCACGCCCGCCTTTGCGGTCACATCGCTGAAGGTGCCGTCGCCATTGTTATGGTAGAGCTTGTTACCTCCATAGGCGGTGACGTAGAGGTCCTCATAGCCGTCATTGTCGTAATCGCCCGCGGCGACACCCATGCCGTAGCCGGTCCCCGCGAGCCCGGCCCTTTCCGTGACGTCTTCGAACGTGCCGTCCGCCTTCTGGTGATAGAGGCGGTTCCAGTACTCCGGGCCTGTCTTCAGTGGGATGGTGCCTTTGGGTGTGGGATCGCCATGCTCTGCGCCATTGACCAGAAAAATATCGAGTCGGCCGTCGTTGTCGTAGTCGAACAGGGCGGCGCCGGAGCCGATGGTCTCGATCAGGTACTTCTTCGCCGTGTGCGGGGCCCGGTGGAGGAAATGAACACCTGACTGCGTGCTGAGGTCCGCAAAATTGCCAGGCACGATCTCCGAAGCCGAGGGCGCAGCCTGCGCCGGGCCCCGGACAGCGTTCCAGAGAACAAACGCAGCGATCAGGGACGACGCAGCCAGGACAGACGGTGTTCTACTCATGCTCTGCCAGCTTAATAATCTGCCGCTCCTCTGTCGCACCCCTGCCAGTAGCGGAGCCCTTGCTCCATGCCGCTGATTGGCATGGCTTCGAAGTACACGGCAATAAGCGCGAAGAGGGGTGGCAGGTGCCACCCCTCTGGTTGCCGTGACTACTGCGGGTTGGGGAAGGCACCCGTGCTGCCGCACTGGCCGGTCCCCGTTCCCGGCCGTTCCCGGAAACCGCGTCTGTTGAAGCAGTCGCGTCAGCGATATCTGTACGGCTCACAATGGCATAGCGCTCGAACACGCTGCGGGTGCGCCAGCCGATCTTCATAATCACGGTTTCAGGGATACCAGCCCGCCGATGCGGAAGCTCCAGCGACGTGAGCGGGAAGCCCGGATCGGTCACGATATAAATCACGTTGAAACAGTCTCGCCGGATGCCCAGTCTCGGAGCATCCAGTAGGTCCATTCTGCGCCAGTGTATTAGCTGGTGCCGGGAGGGGGGGTCGAACCCCCATGGCCGCGAGGGCCGGCGGATTTTGAGTCCGCTGCGTCTGCCAGTTCCGCCATCCCGGCGAGGGTTGGGCGTTCTCAGTATCGCATAGCGGTCCTGCGATGGAACCTGTCCGGACGGCGCGGTTTTATTGGCCGCAACTCGCAGAAATAAAGAGCCAATCGATGGAACCCGGCCCTGGGCACGCCCGTCTACAGCTTCGGAAACTTGCGGATCGTCCAGTTGATCGCCGGGTTTCCTCGTCAGTCGTCTCGGCGCGGTGCTACCATAAGGCCGCATCGTGTTCCGGCGTATCGGCCGGAGCGTGGCTGTTCCAAGTTCGCCACATTAAAAGGAGGCGGACATGTCCGTGATTTCAGTTCCCGCCACAGCTTCTATTCTTTCCCTTCTGTTGTTCGCAGCCCCTTCGCCAGCGCAGGACAGCGAGTTGGATCGGCCGGCCAGCACGCCGCCTGCGGCCGTGCAGAGCACAGACAGCGCTCCTCCGCCGACTGCGCCCGCACAGACCAACGCCAGCGCTCCGGCGGCCCAGGCCGGCATGTCGAAAGTGCGCATCGTTCGCCTGAGCGAGGTGCGCGGCACCGTCGAGGTGGACCGCGACACGGGCCGCGGATTCGAACCCGCGATGAACAACCTGCCCATCGTGGAACGGTGCGAGGTCCGCACCGGAGCCGGCATCGCCGAGGTGGAATTCGAAGACAACAGCACGCTGCGTTTGGCGCCCAACTCAGCTGTTGCGTTCCCCATATTGGAACGCCTGGCGACCGGCGCAACAGTATCCGAGGCGCAGTTGCTGCAGGGAACAGCCTACGTCAGCCTGCCGAAGAATTCGGCGAATGGCTTGACGCTGCTGTTCGGCTCACCAAAGAACCTGGAGAAACTGCAATTCGGTCCGGGCAGCCACGTCCGGCTCGAGTCTGATGCAGCCACAGCCAAACTAGCCGTGTTTGGCGGAGCCGTTCACCTCACCGGCCCGGATGGAGACATGGTTCTTCCCGATAAGCGGACTGTCGACGTGTCCCTCGACGCCGCGGGCGAGCCGAAGGTGACGAAGCAGATCGCGGAGGAGTCGTTTGACTCCTGGGATAAGCAGTCGTCCGAGTATCACGCCCGCGTGGCCAGCCTGAGCGCGGTGGGCAATGCTCCCTACGCGTACGGCACGAATGATTTGGCGTACTACGGCAGCTTTATGAATGCCGGCGGCTGCGGAACCATGTGGCGGCCCTACTTCGCCAGCGCGGCGTGGGACCCCTACGCAAACGGCGCGTGGGCATGGTATCCGAATGCGGGCTACACCTGGGTTTCGCCGTATCCATGGGGATGGATGCCGTACCACTATGGAAGCTGGTCGTTCTGCCCTGGGATGGGGTGGGGGTGGATGCCGGGCGGCGCATGGAATGGCCTGATGAATACCCCTGCGGTGACCGGTACAGCCGGACCCGGCAGCGGTGGCGGATTCAAAGGAGTTCCGCGTTCGCCCATTCATCCGCCGATGCAGCCACCGGGTCCACGTCAGCCGACGCTCCTGGAAGTGAATATGAGGCCGCTGGTAACGTCCACGATGGGCACCAATAATTCCTTCGTCTTCCGTCGTGACTCGGCCGGTTTGGGGATCCCCCGCGAAGGCCTCGGCAGGTTAGAGGGCTTCTCGCACAACACTGTGCAGCACGGTTTGACCACCACGCCCGTTTATCTGACGGCTGGCCCTGCCGACGGACTGCCCGGGCGCGGGAATGAGCGGATGGCAGCGGGCTCAAACTTAGCACCTGTCATGATTCACCGCGGCGCTGCTCCTCCTGTGATGTCGACCTCGCGGTCGATGGAATCAGGGAGCGGCTGGGCTGGCCAATCCGGGTCGAGTGCCGGAGCGTCAGCGTCCGGTTCGACCCCGTCAATGTCCTCTGCGCCGGTTAGCTCGGGGAGTGTCTCCCACGGCAGCATGGGCGGCAGCGTAGGCGGTGGCGGTGGCGCCGCTCCACGTGCAGGGGGTGGAGGGGGACGTCCACAATAAAGAAGCAAAAGCACGGTTCGAAGGGGCGGCGATCATCGCCGCCCTTTCTCTTTTGATCGGAGTTCTGATACTGGGAATCGCTCCCCGAATTTCAGCAGCTTGCCTTATGCTATTGCGGGTAAAACAAGCAGATGCACGCGTTTGCGACTACCCTGGTTCGGATTCGACAAACTTCAACAACTTGCCGCATGCCTTCATCGGCAACACTCCTGGTTTCATCGGGTTGCCGCATCCCTTCCCCAAAACTTTGAGACTTTTTCGTCCCTACGCTGTAGCCAGCCTGGCGTGGTGGTGCTCGCGATCGCCCAGGCGGACGCTGACCACCTTCGACACGCCTGGCTCCTGCATGGTGACCCCGTAGATCATGTCGGCAGCAGTCATCATGCGCTTCGAGTGGGTGACCAGGACGAACTGCGTCTCCTCCGCCATCGAGCGGAGCATCTCCGCAAGGCGGCCGACGTTGGTTTCGTCCAGCGGCGCGTCGACCTCGTCAAGCACGCAGAACGGGCTCGGCTGATAGAGGAAGATGCCGATCAGGAGCGAGAGCGCCGTGAGCGCCTTCTCGCCACCAGAGAGCAGCAGCACGTTCTGCAGCTTCTTGCCCGGCGGCTGAGCGACGATGTCAATGCCGCTGTCGCCGACGTTCTCCTCGTCGGTCAGGCGCATGAAGGCCTGCCCGCCGCTGAAGAGCTTGCCGAAGGTGACGCTGAAGTTCTCGTTGATGCGCGCAAACGCCTCGTCGAACTTGGTGCGGGAGATCTCGTCGATCTCGCGGATCGACGCCTGCGTGTTGTCGATGGATTCGAGCAGATCCCTGCGCTGCGTTTCGAGGAAGGCGTGGCGCTGCGCGGTCTCGTTGTACTCTTCGAGGGCCATCATGTTCACCGGGCCCATGGATTCGAGCTTCTGCTTCATCTCGCGGCAAGCCTGATCTTCGGCGGCAAGAGTTTCCCCGTCAATGCGGACGAGAGCTTCATCGGCGCGCAGCACTGACGCCTCGACACTGAGGTCTGCCACGCAGGTTTCTTCGGCGTGGCGCAGGTCGGCGGCGAGCGTGGCGGCCTGGCTGCCGGCTGCGCTGCGGGATTCGCGCTGAGCATCGATCTCGGCACGGAGAGTCTTCAGGCTCTGCTCCAGAGCAGACATTTCCGAGCGCAGAGTGGCGATTTGCTGGTGGGCTTCGAAGGCTTCGCGCTGAGCGGTGTCCCGGGCTTCGGCAAGCTGCTGGCGCGTGGCGATGAGCTGTTCGTTCTCCTGAGCGCGTTGCTCCTGCTCAGCGCGCGCGGAGGCGAGCAACTGATTGATCTGTGCGACGCGGTTCTCCAGCTCACGAACCATGCGATCGACGCGCGAGAAGGCCGCTTCCGCTCCGCGACGGCGCTCCTCCAGCCCGGCGAGCTGGGCGGAAAGCTGGGCCGCCTCCTGCTGGGCGAGGTCGCGAGAGGCGCGAAGCTCGGTCACGCGGCGCTGGGTCTCCTCGATAGAGGACTCGGCGGCCTGATGCTCGGCTTCGAAACGGGCAGCCTCTTCGCGGCGTTGCTCGACCCACGCAGCCTTGTCGTTGCGGGCATCGCGATTGCGCTCGCTCTGCAGCGTCCAATCCTGCAGGCGGCGTTCCAGCCGCTGGACTTCCATTTCCATCTGCCGCAGGGCGGCGCTCTGGTTGGCACTTTCGCGTTCGGCAACGCGGCGCTCCTCGGATTTGGCATCGAGGGATTGGGTCAGCTCAGCCAGCGTTTTTGCGAGCGCGGCCGAGCGCATTTCTGCCTGGCCGAGCTCCTGCTCGATTTGAGACAGCTTCTGCTGCGTCGCGCGCAGCTCACGCTTTAACGCCAGCGGACCTTCCGCGCCCGGTTTGCCGCCGGTGACGGTGACATTGTGGAAGCACTCGCCCGTAGGCGCGAGGAAAAACGCGCTCGGGTTGGAGAGCGCGAGCGAGCGAGCGGTCTCCGAGTCCTGAGCAACGTAGCCTTCACGGAGCTTGGGCAGGATCGCTTCCAGGGAGCGCCCGAAACCATCGAGGACACGGATGCAGTGGCGCAGCGGAACGATCTGCTGAGCAGCGGTATGGTCCTGGTGCGGGTCATCGACAGCGAAGGAGAATTTCGCCTGAGAATCTTCGGGGTGGACCAGGAAGGTGGCGCGGCCATCGACTCCGGTGCGGAGCAGGCGCATGCCTTCATCGGCTGAGTCCCAGCTCTTGACGACGATGTAGTTCAGTTCGTCACGAAGAAATTCGTCGACGACGCTCTCGTATTCACCGGTAACTTCGAGGAAGTCGGCGAGGGTGCCCACGGGAGCGAGGCCTCCGCCGAGCGAGTTCGACTGAAAGAGCTTGCGAACCGTGTCGGTCGAGTAGCTGTGCTCGCGAATGAGCGCTTCCAGGGAGTTGCGGCGGCCGGTGAGCGTGGCGTGCTCGGCACGGAGCTGGTCGGCGTGGCGGCGCGCCTGCACTTCTTCCGCTCGGCAATTTTCGAGCTCAGCTCGCAAGTCGCTGATTTCGCCTTCCACTCGACGCAGAGCTTCGCTCACGGATTCGAACGTAAGGGAGACCTGACCGCGCTCGGCACCAAGAGCCTCCAGGTCGCGACGCGCCGATTCCATTTCGAGGGTGAGACGCTCGGAGTCGCGCTGCAATGACGCCAGGACTTCCTCGCCCTGAGTGATCTGGTTCCGCGCCTGGCCGAGCTGCGAAAGCAGCTGCGCCGCAAGGCGGCGTCCGGCTTCGGATTCCTGTTCGGCGACAGAAACGGCGGCCACGGCTTCACGCATCGCGACTTGCTTCTGCTGGGTTCGGTCGCGGAACTCAGCCGCTTCGGCGGCAGCCGATTTAAGGAATGCCCGCTGATGATCCCGTTCCGCATTGATGCTTTCAAGCTGGGCGGCAGCCTGCTCCAGTTCCGCCTGGGCGGCGGCTTTGCGGGCTTCGAGTTCTGCAATCCTTTCGACGTTGGTGTGGTGCCGCCCATCGGCGCGCTCAATTTCGATGGCGCGCTGACTGGCCCGCGTCTCGGCGTCCTTGGCGGCGTCCTCGAGCATATAGGCGCGGGAGACCAGCGCCTCGTGCTCGGTTTCAAGGGCGGACACGCGGTCGGCTCCGGCATCAATGCGTTCGGTGAGCGCGGCAATCTCGGCTTCCAGTTCGGCGAAGCGGGCGTCCATCTGGGCGATTCTGCTGGCAAGGACGACCTTGAGCTTCTCGCGCATCTCGTCGCGCAGCTTCGCATAGCGCTCAGCCTTCGCAGCCTGACGCTTCAGAGAACCCATCTGACGCGTGACTTCCTCGAAGATGTCGTTCACGCGGGCCAGATTCTGTTTGGCCTGTTCGAGGCGGAGTTCTGCGAGGCGCTTCTTCGTCTTGAAGCGGGTAATCCCGGCGGCTTCCTCGATGATGGCGCGGCGATCATGCGGACGGGAACTGAGCAGCTGGCCGATACGCTCCTGCCCGATAATCGCGTAGGATTCAGGCCCGAGGCCCGTCCCCATGAAAATGTCCTGAATGTCGCGCAGGCGGCAAAGCTTCCCGTTGAGCAGGTATTCGCTGTCGCCGGTGCGGAAGAGACGGCGGGTGATCACAATCTCACCCTTCTGCGGCGTGCGGTTGAACTTGCGCCGGCGAATCTTGAGGACGACCGAGGGTACGGCGCCGTCGGCCGAGACTTCAGCGGAGGCGCCTGGCTCTGCGGAGGACGCCTGCGCGGGCTCGCCGTCGATCGCCTGGCCCGGCTGCGACTCCGCGATGATCTCCTCGACTTCGGCGGCGCGCTCGGCGCGGAGCCTTTCTTCGTCCCAGTCGGGATTGTCGTCGATGATGACTTCGGGCTCGAGCAGAAGCGGGCCGCCTTCGTAGGCGTCAGGATCGACCAGCGTGAGAGACACTTCGGCCATGCCGAGGGGCTTGCGGTCGCGCGTCCCGGCAAAGATAACGTCTTCCATCTTGCCGCCGCGGAGGCTTTTGGCGCTCTGCTCTCCGAGCACCCAGCTGACGGCGTCGAGAATATTCGACTTGCCGCAGCCGTTGGGGCCGACGACGATGGCGATGCCCTGCCCGGGAACGTGGACTTCCGTACGGTCAGCGAACGACTTGAACCCGAGGATGTGGACCTTCTTCAGCTTGAGCATGGGGGAATACTCCTCGCGGCGAGCGGCCGGACCATCATGAAAACTGTAGCTTTCGTTTTCCGGATGGGTCAACCAGGAGACCCCAACATCTTGTGGATAAGGGGTCCGAAACCCAACTATTGGGCTAGGGATTCACTTGTACTCGCCCTTTTAGGGTCGCGACGAACGAGGCCAGAGCGGCTTCCAGCCCCACCGTAGACCCGCCCGCTAACCGCAGCAAGCCCAAAAAGTATTAACCGGTTAACTCGGAAGATACTCGGAGAGCCATGCGACCTGGGGCAGAGGACGACATTTCACGTTCGCTGGCTGGGCGAGAGCAGCCTGCATCCTAACAGGCGATGTTAACCGAAAAGTTAAGTGGTCGCTGGCGGCCCGGACGTTTGCGCGGCGTGTCGAGCGATCAGTCCCGGTGTGTAGTTTGCCCTGACGGTACGGTTGGTGAGCTGTCACACGTCTGTAGTTCCTCCTCAGGTCGATCTGAAGCGCTGCGCGAAGGGACGTATCGGGCATTGCCGCGCTTCGCGAATCAGCCTCCGACGTAAGCAGTTGATTCGGTCGAGAGTATTACGAGCAAGACACAATGCTCACCTCTACAATCAGTTGCGCATCCAAACTCTGTCCTTTAGACCGTTTCTGATGCGCGCCCAGAAGGTGGAAAGATTTTGATCTTCGCGATTCTTTTGTTCGCCGCGGCCGTCACCACCGCGGGACAGGGACCGAATCCAAAGCCCGCGGTTCCCGTGCCGCCTCCGAATCCGAAGGCAGTCATGACGACGGTCGTGGACGAGAACGGCGTGGCGGTCGCGGACGCGCGAATCACGATCGATCAGGTGGGAGTAGCGGAGCAGCGTGTGACGACCGACTATGCCGGGCGGTGCTGGTGGATTCCGCGCGGGACCGGCGAGTACACGATGCGCGTGGAGAAGCCAGGTTTCTACCAGACTGTGGAAGATACGCTGGATCCGGAGCAGAAGGCGGTCAGGGTGGTGCTGACCCACGAGCAAATCGTGCAGCAGGAAGTGAACGTGCATGCCGCGACGCCGGGAATCGATCCGCAGCAGGTATCAGATCAGAAAGCGATGAACATTCCCGAGATCACGAATGTTCCCTTCCCGGTTAACCGTGATATCCGCAACATGTTGCCATTCACCCCGCAGGTAGTCGCCGACGGTTCCGGACAGGTGCACGTGGCAGGCGGGAGCACGTATATGACGCTGTACACACTCGATGGGTTCGACATCCGCTCGCCGGTGTTCGGCACGCTCGATCTGCGGGTCAGCACCGATGCGGTGCGCTCGGTAGACACAGAAACGACGCGCTACCCGGCGCAGTACGGGCGTGCGACGGGGGGCATCATCGCCTTCAGCACGGGCATGGGGGATAACAAGTTCCGCTACAACGCAACGGATTTCATTCCCTCGTGGCGGAACCAGCATGGGATCCATTTCGATAAGTTCGAGCCGCGGCTCACGTTTTCCGGACCGATTGTGCGCGACCACGCGTGGTTCTTCGACTCCATCGATACCGAGTACGACAACAATTATGTTGTGGGCCTGCCCGCAAACGCCGACACGAATCACTCTGTGCGCTTCAGCGACCTTGTGAAGTTCCAGCTGAACCTCGGCCAGACGAACAGCCTGATGTTGGGCCTGCTGGCCAACGACTATCACGCGCCCTATGAGGGATTGTCGGCAATCGCTCCCCAGCAGACCACGAGCAACCATGACATCATTGCCTGGCTGCCCTACATCCGCGATCAGCAGAGCTTCAAGAGCGGACTCATGGTGGATGCCGGTTTCGGCATGATGCGCTACCGCGAAGGCTTCGAACCGCACGGCACTCTCCCGTTTGACTTCACGCCCGAACTGCCAAGCGGCAGCAGCTTCGAAAATGAAACGACGCGGGCGGTTCGCAAGGAGGGCTACGCTGATGCTTTTCTCTCGGCGAGGCATATGTTTGGAGCCCATCAGATACGCGCCGGAGTGGATTTCGATCAAATCGAGTTCACCGAAAACGTTACGCGCGCGCCGGTGAATTACCTGCGCGAGAACCGCACCCTCACACGCCGGAGCACCTTCCCGGCCTTTGCGCCCTTCGGACGAGACAACCTGGAGTCATCGATTTACGGCGAGGACCGCTGGATACCCCGGCCGGGGCTGCTGATCGAACCGGGACTGCGCCTGGACTGGGATGAGATTATCCGCTCGCCGCTGTGGTCGCCGCGGCTTGCGGCGGTTTATACGCCGCCGGGCAGAGACAATACGACGAAGATCAGCGCAGGCATCGGAGAATATTACGAGCACACGCAACTGGAATACCTGACGCGAGCGCTGGCAGGAACGCGGTTTGATACGTATTACGCGAACGACGGAACAACGCCGCTGGGTCCGCCGATCGTGACGCAGTTTGAATACAGCCCGCGGAATCTGAAGGAGCCGCATGCGCTGAACTGGAGCATCGGGCTGGAGCAGAAGCTGCCGGCCAGCCTTTACCTGGACGTCAATTTCCTGCAGAAGCGGCTCAGGGACGTCTTTGTGTACCAGAACGTCAACGGCTCGCCGTACCTGGGCGGAGCCTACGAACTGACCAACCTGCGTCAGGATCATTACCATTCGATCGAAGTGGACGCGCGGCGGACGTTCAGTGGCGGATACACGCTGTTCGGTTCCTGGACGCATGCGTCCGCGCGAACCAATGCGGCATTGGGATACACGCCGACCATCTCCATCCTGGGCCCGCAGCAAAGCGGACCTTTGCCGTGGGACATCCCGACCCGAGTGATTTCATGGGGGTGGCTGCCGGCGTGGGCCCCGAAGCTGCCGTCGGTCAGGAAGAACTGGGATTTCGTATACACCTTTCAGTGGAACACTGGTTTCCCGTTTGATTCTGTCAATGCGGAGCAGCAAATCGTGGGAAAGGCAGGGTCGCGCCGGTATCCTCATTACCTGAACTTCTCGCCCGGACTGGAATGGAAATTCCATTTCCACGGAAAATACTGGGGAATCCGCGGCCTTCTGGAGAACGCTACGGACGCAGGGAATCCGTTCGTCGTGTACAACAACGTCGATTCACCGCTTTATGGTACCTTTGCGCAGCCGCAGGGCCGCGCGTTCACGACCCGAATTCGGCTGATTGAGAGCCGGTAATCATGTTCCACTCAGGCTGGCGCGGCGGGTCAACGCGGGGGGCGGGGAACGGCATCCGACCTTATCGGAAACATAATTCGATTTGTTTCGAGCCGGCATTCACTTGTCAGCGCGCAGAAATGGTTTCTATAATCCAGCAGCAAGCTGGGCGACGTGTCCAGAGCACTCCTGTTCGGACACCTGGCGGAGGGGCGCGACTTCGCCGGGACGCGCAGCCGGCATCGCAGAGCGCAAGAAGCTTTGGTTTGCATCACAAAGGAATTCCCAGGAGCGTTGAATGAAGAAGCTCGTTTCCGCGTCGGTCGTGCTGCTGAGCGTGTGCTCCGCTGCGGCCGTTTATACGCCCGCATTTGCCCAGGCCGCCGGTCAGGCAACTGCGACCGGTCAGAGTGGACAGCCCGCGAACTGCGGCGCTGTGACAATTAAGGATCCCGCCGAATACAACGCCTACACCAACGCCGTCAGCCAGTCGGCGCCGGCGGCGAAGACAGAAGCCATCGAAGCGTTTCTCAAGCAGTACCCCAGCAGCGTCGCCAAGGTGGATCTGTTGGGACAGCTGATGCAGGCTTATCGGCAAACCGGCGACGTGGCTAAGACTCTGGATGCCGCCAAACGGCTGATTCAGGCGGATCCAAACAATCTGACGGCGCTGACGTTCGTTGTGTATTTGGAGCACCAGCAGGCGAACGGCAGTCAGGCAGCTCTGGATGAGGCGGCAGCCGATGCACAAAAAGGCCTGAACGCGCAGAAAGATACCTGCCTGAGCCAGGCCGATTACGACAAAGTCAAGGACACGGCCACTCCTATTTTCTACAGCGCGATTGGCGCCGACGACGTTGCTAAAAAGGATTACAAGGGCGCGATCGAGGCCTATACCAACGAGCTGAAGAGCTACAAGGATCCGCAGCAGACGACGCAGGTACCGGGGCTGCTGGACACTGTGTATCTCGGGCAGGCTTATCTGCAGCAAACGCCACCGGATCTGAAGGACGCCGTTTGGTTCCTGACGCGCGCGTCGCAATTCGCGAAGCCGCCTTACAAGTCGCAGATCGAGAGCACCGCGCAATATTGGTACAAGAAATACCACTGCGCGCAGAACAACGGTGCATGCCAGGCGAATCCGGACGGCTATCAGCAAATCCAACAGCTGGCGGCGGTACCGGCCAACGTGTTCCCGCCGTCTGATTACAATCCGACTCCGGCGCCCCCGCCGCCGTCACCAGCGGAACTGGCGCACCAGGCGATCACCAGCCTTCCTGCCTGCGCGAATGCGACGCCTGCGCCTCCGCCGACTCCGGCAAACCCGGCGGGCGGCACACCGAATCCTGCCAGCGGAGCGACAACGGACCAGAATGCCACGCCTCCGCAGACCCCGGCTCCGGCTGCGGGCACGACGGCTGCCTCCATTCCTGCGGCATGCACTGAAGCTCTCAAGAACAATCTGGCCCTTTCGGACAAGGAATTCATTCTGGCCAACGGCGATCCGGCCGACCAGCAAGCGGTCTGGAGCGTGATGAACGGTGTAACCGCTCAAGTGCCCGGTCAGGTCGTTACGGCGACTCCGGAACAGGTACAGCTCGCGGTTACGCAGGACGCGCAGCAGTCGAATAAGGCGGACTTCACAGTCAATATGAAGACCCCGCTGAAGGAACTGCCGAAGCAGGGCGACAAGGTGACGTATATCGCCACCTTCGATTCCTACACGCAGAA
>DATGJK010000065.1:0-3434 GCA_035295245.1 Acidobacteriaceae bacterium | reverse complement strand
CGGAACGAACAAAGGCCACACGTGAGCAGGACCCATCAGCAGGCGGCAGGCATTCGGCAGGTTCGGCTGGAACTCGTCCTGCACGCGTTCGGCGGCGATGGAGGCGAGATATTCGTGCCAGATGTTATGCGCGAGAGCCAGCGCCACAAGATTCATGACTGAAAAGCCGGTGACAAATCCGGTGAGGATGCCAGTCTCGCGCCGGCGGACGATCTCGAGGCCTGCAATCAGCAGCACCAGCACCAGCAGATGCGGCTTGAGCATCAGCAGGCTCAGAGCCAGGCCGGCGAGGAAGGGCCGCTGCCGAGAGAGTCGCGCGAACAACGCCAAAGCCAGAAGCACAAAGAGGCTCATCTGCTCTGTCTCGACACAAATCAGGACCGGCGCAAAGAAGACCAGAATCAGCGGGACGGGTTTCAGCTCAGGAGGGCGGATCAGTTGCAGCGCGCCAAGCCCGGCGGCGATGACGGCAATCAGCCAGAGCAGGCCGGCGGTCGGCGCATCGAACCAGCCCAGCGGAACGGTGAGAAAAAGCGCCCAGGGCGGGTTGCGCATGATGAAGGGCGCCTTGAGGTCCGCGTGAACACTTTGTTCGATCTGGAAAATCGCAGCGCGGTCGTAGGGATTCTGATGCAACGCGAGCAGGCGGCCCGTCGTCCAGTACGCCACGAAATCCCGATTCGCGACGTCGGCGCGCAGCAGCAAACCACGAACCCAGAAGCAGGCGCCCAGAAGCAGAACAAGGCCCACGGCGCCCGCAATCGCTCGCACGCGGCTCGTTCGGCGCGCAGGCGGCGCGGCTCTGGTTTCAACAGCTTGCGGCACGGTGGTTCTCAGCATAGGCGATGAGCCTCAGCCCTGCGAATCCCCTGAATTGGTTACTGCCGAGCCGTTACCGCAGAGCGAAGTGCTGAGTGGGCAGCTGGCGCAGCCGCTCGGCCGCCGATTCCGGCGTGATGTCGCGCTGCGGCATGCCCAGCATCTCAAATCCCACCATGAATTTCCGCACTGTCGCGGAGCGCAGCAGCGGTGGATAAAAATGCACGTGGAAATGCCAGGCGTCGTGCGGCTCTCCATCGCAGGGCGCCTGATGGAAGCCCATCGTGTAAGGGAAACTGGTCTCGAACAGATTGTCGTAGCGTGTCGT
The DNA here is from genome assembly GCA_035295245.1 of Acidobacteriaceae bacterium. Taxonomy (GTDB): domain Bacteria; phylum Acidobacteriota; class Terriglobia; order Terriglobales; family Acidobacteriaceae; genus Palsa-343. The sequence goes on along the minus strand of DATGJK010000065.1, from coordinate 2,287 downwards.
GACCTGCTTCAGAATATCGGCAAGCCCGTTGCGATCCGCGTCGTCGAAATCGAGCAGGGAGCGGCGGTGCTGCTTCGTGACCAGAAGCATCTCGAACGGCCAGACGGCCCACCACGGCACCACCGCCAGAAATCGCTCGTTCTCACAAATAACCCGAGCTGTCTCGCGCGCCTCGAGCGCAGCATAGTCGCACAGCAGGCAGGTTCCGTGGGACTTGCGGTACTCCACCTGCGCTTCAGTCTCCGCTCGTGGCTCGTCGGGAATGTGCTCCGTGGTCCAGATCTGACCGTGCGGATGCGGATTGCTGGCGCCCATCATGGCGCCGCGATTCTCAAAAATCTGCACGTAGCGAAACTCAGGGACTGCGCCGAGCGTGCGGTACTCCTCGGTCCAGGCGTCGACGACTCTCCGGATATCGGCGACGTCCATGCGGGCCAGCGTCAGGCTGTGGTCAGGATGGAAGCACAGCACGCGGCAGCGCCCGCGCTCGCGCTCAGCCCGCAACAATTCCGGTGCGTGGCCGCGTTGCGGGTCAGGCGAGTCCGGCAGCAAGGCGGCGTAGTCGTTGTCGAAGACGTAGACGCTTTCATATTTGGGCGTGACGTGGCCGCCGGCGCGCGTGTTTCCAGGACAGAGGTAGCACTGCGGGTCGTAGTGCACGTCGGAGAAGCCGGAGGATTTGTTCACTTCGCCCTGCCAGGGGCGATCCGTGCGGTGCGGGGATACCAGCACCCATGAGCGGCGCAGCGGATTGTAGCGGCGATGCGGAAATTGCAGCGGTTCAGCCAAACCGATCTCCAGAGTGGATCTGCTGTATGCCTGAGTGTAGCTGGTCACGCGGTGGGCCGGTCCGGCACCGGCTCGACGGCCAGATACAGGTTCGCGAATCGATCCGCATAGCGGTCAACGAGTTCGCGCACCCGGTCCGCGCTCGCCGACTGCACGATGAGTCCCGCGTGGTGATGCTTCTTCAGGCGCAGCACGATCTCCGGATCGGTAAAGGCCGAGGTGTCCGGCTCAGCGGTTTTTGCGAGGCAAAGCGCGCTGCCGGCGTAGAGCGATTTCTGCTCCGGTACTCGATAGATCTCGCCGCGCAGGCTCATCACTTCGATGCGGCCCCACTCCCGCCACAGATTGACTCCCGTCGCGAACTCCACCACGTCGGCAATAAAAGCGCCCCCCACGCGCGCAGCGGCCTCGAGGAAATAAAAGCGCCCATCCGCTCCGCGAATGTACTCAGCATGGGTGACGCCGCGAATCATGCCCAGGGCCGGGATCAGCTCGCCGTTGATCTCCGTCAACCTGCGGGTCTCCGCCGATTTGCGGTCGAGGACGCGCGTAGTGAAAACGCCGCCCTCGTGCATCACCTGCATCGGCGGCTTGCCGTATCCGCTCACCGCTGCGAAAACCACGCGGCTGTCCCAGGCAATGCCATCGACGTGAAAAATGTCGCCCGGGATGAACTGCTCCAGCAGGAAGTGGCTCTGGCGGTCGTTCAGCTCATCCAGCGCGCGCCACACTTGCTCCGCAGTATGCATCTTGCGGATGCCGATGGCCGACGCCTCGGCGCGCGGCTTCAGCAGCCACGGATCGGGGACGCGGTCCATCCACTCGCGCACTTCGTCGTGATGCAAAATGCGCGTGAACTCCGGCTGCACGATTTCCGCGGCCCGGGCCGCGTAACGCATGGCCAGCTTGTCGCGAAAATGCGCAACAGCGGTGCGCCCCATGCCGGCGATGCGCATGTGCTCGCGCAGGTGCGCGGCGGTTTCCATGTCGAACTCGTCCAGCGCGATGATACGGTCGAAGCCCCGCGTGCGCGCCAGCCAGGTCACTGTGTTGGTGATCTGCTCCAGCGACATGGCATCGGGCATGGTGATCACTTCTTCGAGAATGTCGCGGGGCCAGTCGGCATCGCGCAGCTTCTCGACGGTGAGCAGCACCACGCGGCAGCCCATCGCCGCGCACTGCCGCATGAGCGGCTGACCCTTCTCGTAGCTGGTGAGGCAAAGAATGCGAGATGCGTGGCTCATGTCTGAAACCCCGAAAAGCCCTCACTCCGAGCCTAATCCATAGGCCGGGGTTCGGTGTTCTATCCTAACGAGAACGACCGGAGCCATGCCCGCGGAGATTTCATTTTCGGCGCGAGACCTCGCCGCCCTGCACGACCGCGCCACGGAACAGTGGCACGCCGATGCCGTTGCGCCCGCAGCCTCCGGCTCAGAATTCATGGATACCGTTCTTGCTCAGCACCGCGCCAATTTCGACCTGTGGCATACCGAGGACC
>DATGJK010000064.1:0-8987 GCA_035295245.1 Acidobacteriaceae bacterium | reverse complement strand
CGTCGAGGTAGCCCTGGGTGCCGGCGAAGAGGATGAGTACCATCTTTTGCCAGGGAAGCGGGTGGAACTGCGGCTGCTTGAGCAGTTCTGTCAAGCGCGAGCCGCGATTGAGCTGCTTCTGCGTCAAGGGGTCGAGGTCGGAGCCGAACTGCGCGAAGGCCGCCAGCTCGCGGTACTGCGCGAGATCCAGCTTCAGAGTCGAGCCGACCTGCTTGATGGCTTTGATGGCCGCCGAGAATCCCACACGCGAAACCGAAAGGCCCACGTTCACCGCCGGACGCACGCCGGAGTTGAACAGGTCGGTTTCGAGGAAGATCTGGCCGTCGGTGATGGAGATGACGTTGGTTGGAATGTATGCCGAAACGTCGCCCGCCTGCGTTTCGATGATGGGCAGCGCCGTCAGCGATCCGCCGCCGTTCGCGTCGCTCAGTTTCGCGGCGCGTTCCAGCAGGCGCGAATGCAGGTAAAAAACGTCGCCGGGATACGCTTCGCGGCCCGGCGGACGCCGCAGCAGCAGCGAAATTTCGCGGTAGGCGATGGCGTGCTTCGAGAGATCGTCGTAGATCACCAGCGCGTGCTTGCCCTTGTCGCGGAAATACTCGCCGATGGCGCACGCCGCGTAGGGCGCAAGATAGAGCATCGGAGCCGGCTCGGAGGCCGAGGCGGCCACCACGATGGTGTGGCCCATCGCGCCATATCCTTCGAGCGTCTGCACAACTTGCGCGATCGACGAGCGCTTCTGCCCGATGGCGCAGTAGATGCAGATGAGGTCGTTCTTCTCGTTGTTGATGATGGTGTCGAGCACCACCGCCGTCTTGCCGGTCTGGCGGTCGCCGATGATCAGCTCGCGCTGTCCGCGGCCGATCGGGATCATCGAGTCGATGGCCTTGAGGCCGGTCATCATCGGCTCGCGCACCCCCTGGCGATCGATCACGCCCGGCGCCAGGCGCTCCACGGGCAGGTTTTTCGAGGCCTGAATCGGTCCTTTGTCGTCGATGGGCTGTCCCAGCGCATTGACGACGCGCCCAATCATCGCCTCGCCGACAGGCACGCTCAGGATTTTCCCCGTGCGCTTCACCTGATCGCCTTCGCGAACTTCGGTGTAGTCGCCCAGCAGCACGGAGCCCACCTGATCTTCTTCGAGGCTCATGGCCAGGCCCGCAATGCCGTGCGGGAACTCCAGCAGTTCGCCGGCCATGACCTTGTCCAGCCCGTGGAGGCGCGCAATGCCGTCGCCCAGGGTGATCACGGTCCCAACCTCGTCGACGTGCATCTTTGCGTCGTAATTCGCGATTTGCTCCTTCAGGAGCGCTGTGATTTCGTCTGCTTTGATTTGCGCCATTCTTTTCTAACCCTGCTTCGGACTCAATCTTTGCTGCTTCTGCTCTTCGGCACCGGTCAGCTGGTCACCAGTTCTTCCCTGAGCCGCTCGAGCCGCCCCCGCACCGAACCGTCGTACACCGTGCTGCCTACTTGTACGATGGCTCCGCCGATCAGCGAGGCATCTTCTTCGAAATGCGCTTCCACCTGTCCGCCGGTCAGCGCGCCAATCTGTTTCTCGAGATCGCGGCGTTCCTGCTCGTCCAGCCTGCGCGCCGAAATCACCTTCGCTTCGTAAATCCCCAGCCGTCGGTTAATCTCGCGCCGGAATTCGTCCGCCACTTCGTCGAAGCCGGCGATCCGGTCGTTGCGGATCAGCACCGCGATGAAATTGCGCGTCTGCTGCGCCATTCCCAGCTTCGCGTTCAGCTTGTCCAGGAAAGCCACCTTCTGCTCCACCGGGAACGACGGATCCAGGAAAAATTCGCGCAGCGGCCGGCTTTCGTGCCACGCGGCGCCGAAGTCCGCAAGCTGCCGCTGCACGTCTTTCGCATTCATGTGCGACTCGAAGAGCACATCGGCAAACGCCTGCGCGTAACGGGATACAAAGCTCGCCATTATGCTTTCCCCCCGCCGGAGAGCGTCTTGCCGAATTCCTTCACCAGCGCGCGATCGGCATCGGTAGTCAGCTGCAGCTTGCGCAGCGCGTGATCCACCGCCAGATCCGCGGCAAATTTCTTCAGCTCCCGCTGCGCCGCCGATTGCAGCGCCCCGATTTCCTGCTCCGCCGACGCGATGATCCTCTCCCGCTCCGACTCCAGCGCGGCGTGCATGCGCTTCTCATCTTCAACAGAATCTTTCTCGGCCTGCTGCCGGATCGCGTCGATTTCGCCACCCAGCCGCGAAAGCCGGGCTTCGACCTCCGCCAGCCGCCGATTGGCATCTTCGGTTGCAGACCGCGCCAGCGTCAGTTCCTTTTCCAGCGTCTCGGAGCGCTTCCGGAACATCTTCGGCAGCACCTTCCAGATCCCGATGAAAATCACCAGCAGCAGGGCGCCAGAATTGATGTCCTCGAAGATCTGCGCCGTCGTCTCGGTCTTCAGTCCCAGTTTGTGGGCAATGGCCTGCACCACGGACGAGTGCCGGTACTCCTCGGTCTCGGCATTCGTGTCCGGCGCGTCCATCTTGTCTTCGTTCGGAGTGGCGGGTTGCTGCACATCCTGCGCAGCCGCCGAGGTCAGCGCGTGGACGCGCATTCCGGGCGCCGCCGCGGCCAGCAAACCGAGCAGCGTCAGGCATTGCAGCAATCGCGATAGCTTCTTCACTGCGCACGCTCCGCTGCCGTACCGGGAAGAACCGCTGCCAGCACCTGCGCGGCCAGCGTGCCTGCCGCGCCTTCGATCTGCTTCCGCGCCTCGAGGGTCTGCGTCTCCAGCGCCGCCCGCGCTTCGTGGACGCGCTGCTGGGCGGCCAGACGCGCCGCGGCCAGAGCGCTTTCCTTCTCGGCGTTCCTTTGCTGCATGCGCTGCTCGCGCTGCCGGAGAATCTCCCCGCGCGCCGCCCGCAGCTTCGCCTCGTATTCCTGGGTCCGCGCATCGGCGGCGGCAATCGCCAGCCGCGATTTCTCCATCGCGCCCATCGTCCGCTCGCGCCGCTCCGCCCGCACCTTCATCAGCGGACGAAACAGGATGAACCGGTACGCGAAGACCAGGAGAATAAAAAGGATCACCGTCGGAATCGCACCGATCGCAAGGCTTTCGAGTTGACGCAGCAATTCATCCATAGGTCGGCCGGTGCAGGCTGTCGGGAACGAGTCAGAAGGGCGTAGCTGGAACTCTTGGTTCTAACAGACAGAAAAAATGAAAGTCAAATAACGAAAGGCACTTACCTGACGAAGCACACAACCCGCCCCTGATTGACTGCCGCTTTCATCTCCTGAAAAGTGGAATCGCCACGGACTGCCGAAAAAGTGCGGGATGCGAGACTGGCCACTTGACCCGGCGCACCTCCGGCGTAGAATAAGAATACCACCTCGACCCGTGTCAGGGTCGGCGAGCCGGATGTCTCGGAGTTCCCACCACTCCGCATCCGGCTCGTTTAATTTTCAGACCTGCTTTCCGGATTCCGCTCTCCGGAACCTGCGATACCGCCCCAGCAGCGACGCAGGTCCCGCTACCGTCATCCGCACCAGATTCCCCTCATACTTCCGCTGCCGGACAACCGCGCCTCCTTCCAGCGCCGCCAGCGCGTCCCCCTCCGACTGCGGTATCTGGAAATGCTGTTCGAGGATCGGATCCTGCATCAGTTCCCCGTCGATCCGCTCCATCAGCGCGTCAATCCCCACTCCTTCTTTCGCCGACACGAGGATCGCTCCCCCGGCGCTTTCCCGCGCCACGACATCCATCTCCTCCGGCGTCAGCAGGTCCACCTTGTTCAGCACCTCCAGGCGCGGCTTGTGCAGCACTTCCAGTTCCGCCAGCACTTTCTCCACTTCAGCCTTGTGCTCGTCGCGCATGTCACTGGAAGCGTCCCGCACGTGCAGCAATATCTCGGCCTTCCTCACCTCTTCAAGAGTGGCGCGAAACGAGGTGACCAGGGTATGCGGCAGATCGCGAATGAAACCCACCGTATCCGACAGCAGCACTTTTCTGCGGCTGGCCAGCTGAATCGCGCTCAGTTTTGGATCGAGCGTCGCAAACATCCGCGCTGATTCCAGCACTCCCTCGCGCTTCCCGGTACGCCGAGCCGGCTCGCCGAATCGCTGCGTGATCGCATTGAACAGCGTGCTCTTCCCCGCGTTGGTATAGCCGACCAGCGCCACCGCCGGCACCGGAACGGCTTCGCGCCGCTGCCGCTGCTGCGCCCGCGTGCGGCGCACCGCTTCCAAGTCTTTTCGCAATTGCAGCACGCGCCGCTGGATGCGCCGGCGATCCGTTTCCAGCTGCGTTTCGCCCGGTCCGCGCGTCCCGATGCCGCCGCCCAGCTGCGACATGGCTTTGCCGCGCCCGGTCAGCCGCGGCAACATGTACTCGAGTTGCGCCAGTTCCACCTGCAGCTGGCCCTCTCGCGTGCGCGCATGACGGGCAAAGATGTCGAGGATCAGCTGCGTCCGGTCGATCACCCGGCAGGGCAGCGCATCTTCCAGATTCCGCAGCTGGGTCGCCGAGAGATCGTGATCGAAGATCACGAGGTCCGCGTCCGACGCCGAAGCGACAACCGCCAGTTCCTGGACCTTTCCGCTGCCCAGTAAGGTGGCGGGATCGGCTTTGGGGCGATGCTGCTCTACTTCGGCAGCAACAGCGGCTCCGGCGCTGGTCACCAGTTCCCGAAATTCCTCGAGCCGCGAGTCGTGATGGTCGGCAGCAGCCGCGGACGACGCGCGCACCGCTCCGCGCGCCTGCGCGGCTTGCGGCGTGAGCGAGCGTCGCTCGCTCGAAAACGCCACTGAGACCAGCAGCGCGCGCTCCGGTGACGAATCCGCTCCGTTGAACGGCATCGAGAAAGGGCGGGGCCGGTTAGGAGCCGGACGCCTCCTGCGCAGCCGGCGCCGGGGTCATGCTGGACGGGGTGGCTTGTGCCGAGTGCGGCGGACGATGCTCGCCGTGCAGCACCGAACGCGTGCTGACTACGGTGGAGATCGCGTGTTTAAAGATCAGCTGCTCCTGGCTGTTGTTTTCCAGCAGCACTGAATACTTATCGAAAGAACGAATCTTTCCTGTGAGCTTCACGCCGCTCACAAGATAAATCGTGATTGGGGTCTTATCTTTGCGAACCGTGTTCAGGAACGTGTCCTGAATGTTCTGTGCCGGCTTGTTGTCCATGAGCCGATCTCCTTACCCTTCTTTTCTTTCTAAAGTCGAACCGTGAAATTACCAAACTGCGAGAATCCCGCAGCAAATTTGAACCAGCGATTTACGCCCACCGCAATGGTGTGTTCACCACGATACGGGCTTGTGAACCGTTTTCGCAACCAGGGGAGCCCGCTTCAAAAAATATTCGCGCATCCGGTAAAGCCCGATGCAGACTCCCGCTCAGCGCTTTCTCACCGGCAGTTTGGGGAGTTCTGCATATTGGATGCCTAAAGGGGAGACTCCGGCCATGCATCGAAAGTTGCAGGGAGCGGAGAACTTACCCCCCGATAACTTAACCCTTACGGCGCCGGCGCGGCTTGTCATGACGGTTCGGCACGTCAGTCCGGGCGGACATCGGCTTGTTCGCCGGCTCGCCGATTCGCCGCACCATCACTCCTTCCATGTGGTAGCTCTCGGTCACCGTGTCGCCAGGTTTTACCATGCCGGTCTGCGGGTCCAGAGCCACGGCATCATTCGCCGCCACGCGGAACGAGAACACCGGTTCCTGTTCTTTCCCGAACGTCTGCTGGGAAACGGTCACCGGCAAATACCCCGCAATCTTGCGCTCGCGGTAGGCGGTTTCATAGCGATGCTTCCGCACGTTCCACGTGAAGACGCGCACCTGATCGAAGTCGTACGGCAGCCCGTCTTTCCACGCCGCCATCACCGTCACGTACTCCGGAACCTGATGATTCGGCACGCTGGCGTCCGCGTCGTAGACGGTGCGTAGCACGTACGCGCCAACGATCTTCTGCCCTTCGCCCAGTCCGGCGATGCCATCCGGCACGTCCTCGTCCATCATCCGGCCCCGGACCCAGCCCACATGTCCCCCGGCGTCGCGCACCAGCCAGTAATCTTCCATGACCGGCGGCGGAGGCGCTGCCGGTTTCCTGGGCGCGCCCGGTTTGCTCACCGGCAGCGGAACCGGCTGGTTGGCCTCAGGCTTCGGAACCGACGCCCGCGCCAGCAGTTGCAGCTTGTCATCCGCGGGCAGCAGGAAAAACCGGTTCGACTCCCGTCCCGGGCCATCCCGGAGCCAGTACTCGTCGCGCAGCACGCCCGTCGCGACCACCGGATCGTGCTCGTGGTCTTTCTTCATCTGCTCGAATTCGTCCCAGGTCTTCTGGTCGATGACCTCATGCTCCTCGATCCAGCCGATCTCACCCTTATCCGTCTTCACCCTCAGGAAGCGCTTCCCGTGCTCCAGCACCTCCAGCCGCTGGCCATTGGTGACCTCGCCGACGCGGTTGCTAACCACCGCGACGCGATCCCGCAGCGAGATCTGCTTTACCAGGGCATAGACGTATTCGTGCTGGGCATGGTGCTCGAAGTGGCTGCAGCCGCTGAGCAGCAAGATCGCTGACGCTGTCCACGCCGCCATGTGACGCAGAAACAGCCGTCCCCGGCGCGCTTGGCCGCCGGAGTAGCGAGGGAGAGAGGCAGAAGGCATCGGCAAAGGAGAAAACACACGTTTGATGGTGCGGGTTGATCCAAGGATACAACCGCAGTATCCCGTCGGCTTCAACCCGCTCTCCAGGCGAAAGGTTTCTCTGGTTACGATCGCGTTGCTCAGGCCTGCGGCTTCGGCGTCAGCCTCACGAACCGCGTTGCCAGCTCTTCCCATTTGGAAATGAGCCAGAATGCGCGCGTGCTGGCCGTCTTCTCCGCGTGGAGCTGCACCAGCCCGAAGAGGCTCGCCTTCGCCTCTTCGCTGAGCGACTCATAGGGCTCCGGGGTCAGGAACCCGGGATGGTACCGTTTCTCTCCAAGGAAGCGGCCCTCCTCGTCGAAGACCCAGGCTTCGCCGCCGGTCATGCCCGCGCCGAAGTTGGTTCCCGTCGAGCCCAGGACCGCGACCAGTCCGCCGGTCATGTACTCGCACCCGTGGTCGCCCACGCCTTCCACTACCGCCAGCGCCCCGGAGTTCCGGACCGCAAAGCGCTCGCCCGCGCAACCGGCTGCAAACAGCGCGCCGCTGGTAGCGCCGTACAGCGCGACATTGCCCAGGATCGTGTGCAACTCCGGCTGCAGCGCCGCCCGGCCCTGGCCGCGCAGGATAATTTCCCCGCCCGACAAGCTCTTGCCCACGAAGTCGTTCGCCAGACCCTTCAGAATCAATTGCATGCCGGATACCGCAAACGCCCCGAAGGACTGTCCCGCCTCGCCCGTCAGCCGGAAGGTCAGCGGCGCCTGCGGCTGCTCGCCGGCCGACTGCAGCATCGCCAGTTCCCCGGCCAACCGCGCACCGAAGGTCCGGTCTTCGTTGGCGATGAGCGCATCCTGGATGAAGTGCTCCCCAGCCTTGTACGCGGCCACCGCCGGTTCCACCCAGGCGTCGTCGATCGGCGGATGATCCTCAGGGCGCAGATTCCGCCGCCCCTGCCAGTGACGCGCGCCGGCGCTGCCGCCGTCCGCGGGAGCCGCCAGCATCGACTTCAGATCGAGGCAGCCGTCGAAACGCACCTGCTCCAGCAGGTCGGTGCGCCCGATCGCCGCATCCAGCGATGGCAGCCCCAGTTCCGCGAGCAGGGCCTGGATTTCATCCGCGAGCCCCTCGAAGAAGCGCACCAGATGCTCCGGCTTGCCACGGAACTTCGCCCGCAGCTCCGGCCTCTGGGTCGCGATGCCTGTGGGACAGGTGTTCAGGTGGCACTGACGCGCCATGTCGCAGCCCAGCGAGACCAGCACCGCCGTCCCGAAGGCGAACTCGTCAGCGCCCAGCAGCGCGGCAATCACGACATCCCGCGCCGTCCGCAGACCGCCGTCGCAGCGCAGACGCACGCGCCCGCGCAGCCCGTTGCGGATCAGCACCTGCTGCGCCTCGGCCAGCCCCAGCTCCCAAGGATTGCCCGCGTACTTGATGCTCGACAGCGGCGACGCGCCGGTTCCGCCGTTGTGTCCGGCGATCACGATGTAGTCGGCGTAGGCTTTCGCCACGCCAGCGGCCACCGTACCGACGCCGCACTCCGAAACCAGCTTCACGCCGACGGCCGCCTTCGGATTGATCCTCCGCAGGTCGTGGATCAGCTGCGCCAGGTCCTCGATCGAGTAAATGTCGTGGTGCGGAGGCGGGCTGATGAGCTGTACGCCCGGTTGCGCATGCCGCAGGCGCGCAATCAGCTCCGTCACCTTGTGCCCCGGCAACTGTCCGCCTTCGCCCGGCTTCGATCCCTGAGCGATCTTGATCTCCAGTTCCTCGGCGTGCATCAGGTACTCCGCCGTGACGCCGAAGCGCGCCGAGGCTACCTGCTTCACCTTGTTGTTCAGCAGATGCGACGGCACTTGCTTGCCCACCAGCGGCAGTTCGACTTTCGGCGTGTACACCGCCGGATCTTCGCCGCCCTCGCCGGTATTCGACCGTCCGCCGAGCACGTTCATCGCCGCGGTGATGGTCTGGTGCGCCTCCGGGCTCAGTGAGCCCAGCGACATCGCGCTGGCGATGAACCGCTTGTAGAGATTCTGCGCGGGCTCGACCTTCCCCACCGGCAGCGGATCGCCGGCCGCGCGCATTTCCAGCAGGTCGCGCAGGAACGCCGGATCCTTCTCGACGGCCTGAGCGCGGAAAGCCGCCCAGGCTCCCGCCGGATCGGCGGCAGCTGCGGCAGCGACTTTCGTTGCGCCCGTAATCGTCTGCAGCATGCGCACCGTCTGCGGCTGCCACCCGTGCGGCTCCGACTTGTCTGCTTTGCGGAAGCGGATCCACCCGGGATCGGGAAGATCCTTCGTTGCCGCGATCGTCACCAGCGGACCGTCGCCGCCGTTTTCCGGGTTCTCCGCGCCGCCATCAGCCCCAATGTGCGCGCCGGTCCACAGCTC
>DATGJK010000063.1:0-11853 GCA_035295245.1 Acidobacteriaceae bacterium | reverse complement strand
CCACGAGCCAGACCTCAGTTTCATCACCGGAACCGCGCAGGCCATTGCGCCCCATTTGCGCGGCGGCCAGCTCATCATTCTCGAGAGCACCACCTATCCGGGCACGACCGAAGAGCTGCTCATCCCGCTGCTCGAATCCGGCAATCCGCTTGGGCTCCGCGCAGAAACCGCCAGCACTCCGGGCGACTTTTGTGTCGCCTTTTCTCCGGAGCGCGAAGATCCCGGCAACGACACGGTCGCGCGCCGCGATATCCCCAAGGTGATCGGCGGCATCGGTCCGGTATCCGGGCAACTCGCCAGCGCACTGTATGGCAGCATTTTCAACCGCACCGTGCCGGTCTCGACCCCCGCCGCCGCGGAGATGACCAAGCTCCTCGAGAATATCTACCGCTGCGTGAACATCGCGCTGGTCAACGAACTGAAAATGCTTTGCCTGCGCATGGGCATCGACATCTTCGAAGTGATCGACGCCGCGAAAACCAAGCCCTTCGGCTTCCAGGCCTTCTATCCCGGTCCCGGACTCGGCGGCCACTGCATTCCCATCGACCCCTTCTATCTCTCCTGGAAGGCGAAGCAGTTCGACTTCCGCACCCGCTTCATTGAGCTGGCCGGCGAAATTAACACGCAGATGCCCTGGTACGTCATCGAGAAGACGGCCGAGGCGCTCAACCAGCACCGCAAAGCGCTCAATGGCTCGAAGGTCCTTGTGCTCGGCGTCGCCTACAAGAAGGACGTCGACGACCTCCGCGAGTCGCCTGCGCTCACCATCATCGAGCTGCTGCAGAAACGGGGCGCCGAGGTCGCTTATAACGACCCCTACTTCCCGCGCGTTGGACACGGTCGCCATTACGCCCTGAATATGAGCTGCGCTCCTCTCGATCATCTCGGCGACTACGACTGCGTACTCATCGTCACCGACCACTCCGCTTACGACTATGCGCGCATTGTGCGGGAATCGAAGCTCGTGATCGACACCCGCAACGCCACTCGCAATCTCGAGTCAGCAAACATCGTCCGCTGCTGAGTCCGGCCTCGCGGGCCGCATCGTCGAGCGCACTGCGCCTAATCCTCGGTCACTAGCCGCTGCTTCACCGGCTCCATGCCCAGCAGCACGACTCCCGAAAACACGACCGATCCGGACATCAGCAGAAATCCCGCCCGCGAGTTGCCGGTGTACGTCTGCAGCACGCCGACGAGCCACGTCCCGAAAAATCCGCCCAGCGCGCCGCAGCAGTTGATCAGGGCGATGGTTTCCCCGACCACATTGCGCGGCAGCAGTTCCGGCACCATCGCGAAGAACGGCCCGTAGGGCGCGTACATACAGCTGCCCGCAACAATGAGACATGCAAATGCCAGGCCGAACGAATGCTCCACGCTGAAGTACGAGCCCGCCAGCGCCGCCCCCGCGATCACCAGGAATGGCCAGACAAATTCCCTGCGCTGCCTTTTCCGGTCTGACAGATGCGAAACGGCCAGCATCAGGAGCACGGCCGCAAGATACGGCGCTGCCGTCAGCATTCCCGTTCTGCCCATGGCTGCGCCGGTTGCGTTCCGGATCACGACCGGAAGCCACAGCACGAAGCCGTAAATGCCCAGGCTCCAGAAGAAGTAATTGATGCACAACCGGACTACATTCTTCTGCCGGAAGGCGACAGCCAGACTGCCGATGCGCGGCACCAGGGTCTGCTCGCGGTCCAGTTCCTGCTCAAGCGCGGAACGGCCCTCCACGCCCATCCAGCGCGCGTCGCGCGGATAATCCCGCACGAGCGCCAGCCACGCTCCGCCCCACGCGACCGACACCAGGCCTTCAATGATGAACGCATTCTGCCAGCCGATCGCCGCAATGAGGAAGCCCGTAACTGCCGACATCCAGAGCACTGTCAGCGGATTGCCAAGCATCATCAGCGCATTGGCGCGGGACCGCTCCGCGCGCGTGAACCAGCGCGTCAGCACGATCAACATCGCCGGAAAGACGAAGCTCTCCGCAACGCCGAGCAGTACGCGATCGAGGACCAGCATCCAGTAGGTGCGGATGACGCCGGTCAGCGCCGCAAAAGCGCCCCACGCCACCAGCGCCCCGAACACCATCCAGCGGGCGCTCGTCCGTTGCAGCAGCGCGATCGCCGGAACCTGGGGCAGGAAATATCCCAGAAAGAACAACGATGCGAGAAGCGAGGACTGATAGCCGGTGATATGCAGCGTCTTTGCGAGTCCCGCCGCAGCGCCAAACCCAAAATTCGCGCGATCGAGATAGGCGAGGCTGTAGGTGACAAACACGGCCGGCAACAGCCGGGTCCAGCGTCTCCTTAGATCGGCATCGGCCTGGTTCATGCGCCGTCCAGTAAACCACATCGTTCGCGCCCTGCGCTTTGGTAATCCCCTCCCGCGGAACTTGCGCCGCCGCCCCGCCGTATCCGGAGTACGATGATCCCGCAATTCCAACCGGAGGCTCTGCTGTTCTGCACGCCATGAATATTCCACGGCTCTCTCGACTTTTGCCTTGTTGCCTGATCCTCTCCGCCGCCTTCACCTCTGCCCAGACCGCGCCCGCCGCTCCTGACGCGAACGCGCCGTATCGCAATCCAAAGCTCATGGTCAACGAGCGAATCGCCGACCTGCTGCCGCGCCTGACTCTCGAAGAAAAGGTCGCACAGATCAGCGGCGGCTTCGATCAGCTCCAGGGCGTTGTCGATCCCACTGGCACCTGGGACCTGCAGAAGGCTCGCACCGCCATGATGCAGATGCAGGGCCTGGAGTTCTCGATCAGCGCGCGCGACTCGGCGCTGCTGCGTAACGCCATCCAGCGGTATCAGCTGGAAAAGACGCGCCTTGGCATCCCCTTCCTGTTCCAGGGCGAAGCGCTCCACGGCTTTATGGAGGACGGCAGCACCAGCTTTCCGCAGGCGCTCGGCTTGGCCGCCACCTTCGATCCCGCCCTCGTGCATCAGGTCTTTACCGCGGCCGGGAATGAGGCCGGAGCGCGCGGCATGGACCAAGTCTTCACGCCGGTCCTCGACATCGCCCGCGACCCGCGCTGGGGGCGGACCGAGGAAACCTATGGCGAAGATCCGTTCCTGGCCGCGCGCATGGGCGTCGCCGCCGTCACCGGCCTGCAGGGATCGACTTACATGATCGGCCGCGATCACGTGATGGCCACCGCCAAGCACTTCGCGGTACACGGCCAGCCCGAAGGCGGCACCAACACCGCGCCGGGCAACTACTCCGAGCGCATCATCCGCGAAAACTTCCTCGTCCCGTTCCAGGCCGCCGTCCAGCAGGGTCATGTCGGCAGCGTGATGGCCTCCTACAACGAAATTGACGGCATTCCCTCGCATGTCAACCATTGGCTCCTGGGCCGCGTTCTGCGCCAGGAATGGGGCTTCCAGGGATTCATCACCTCCGATGGCGACGGCATCCAGATGCTTTGGCAGACCCATCACGTGGCCCGCAACAACGCCGACGCCGCCCGCCAGGCCCTCGTTGCCGGCGTGGACTATGACTTATCGGACGGCTCTGCTTATCGCACGCTGCTCTGGCAGGTGAAACAGGGCGTTGTTCCGGAAAGCCAGCTCGACCGCGCCGTTGCCAAGGTGCTCGCCGCGAAGTTTCGCCTCGGGCTCTTCGACAATCCATATGCCGACCCCGACCTGGCCGCGCGCATCGTCAACGGTCCCGAACATCGTGCTCTTGCGGAAAAGGCCGGCGAAGAGGTCATCGTTCTTCTCAAAAACGACAACCGCCTGCTCCCGCTCGATCTCGGCAAACTGCACTCCATCGCGGTCATCGGACCCAATGCCGCCGTCGCGCACGTTGGTGGGTATGCCCGCCGCCCCGGCCACGAAGTCAGCATTCTCCAGGGCATCCGCGATTACGTTGGGACTCGCGCGAAGATCAACTATGCCGAAGGCTGCAAGATCACTACTGCGCCCGAGGGCTGGCGCGGCTGGTACGCCAATGACGTGAAGCTCGCCCCCGAAGACCCCGCCGCCATCGCGGAAGCGGTTGCCGCCGCGCGTAAATCGGACGTCGCCATCGTCGTCGTCGGCGAGAATGAGAGCACGAACCGCGAAGCCTGGGCCGAAAACCACCTCGGCGACCGCGACTCGCTCGACCTGCTCGGCGCGCAGAACGACTTGGTCAAGGCCATCGTCGAAACCGGCAGGCCCGTCGTCGTTCTGCTCATCAATGGGCGCCCGCTCTCCATCAACGACATCGCCCAGCACGTGCCTGCCATCCTCGAGGGCTTCTACCCTGGCGAGGAAGGCGGCACCGCCGCGGCGCGCGTGCTCTTTGGCGACGCGAACCCTGGCGGCAAACTGCCCATCACATTCCCCCACTCCGTCGGCGACCTGCCTGACTTCTACAACCACAAGCCGTCAGACAATCGCAGTTACGCCTTCTCCACGCGCCAGCCGCTTTATCCCTTTGGGTACGGCCTGAGCTATACCACCTTCAAATTCGACAACCTGCACGTCGAGCCCACGCATATCGAGCCCGGCGGCACAGCACAGGTATCCGTGGATGTGACGAATACCGGCAGCCGCGGCGGCGACGAGGTCCCCCAGCTGTACGTGCACCAGGAAGTCGCATCGGTGACGCGGCCCCTCATGCAATTGCGCGGATTCCAGCGCGTCACCCTGCAGCCCGGAGAGAAGCGCACCGTGACCTTCACCGTCGGTCCTGATGACCTTTCGCTCCTGGATGCCGACATGCACCGCGTGGTCGAACCTGGCACCTTCGACCTGATGGTCGGGCCGAGTTCTGCCGAGACAAAGACGGTTCACCTTGAGGTCGGCGAAATCAGTGCGATCAAGCCGCCGCTGCCTCCACCGCCGGCCGGCTCGGAATCCGGCGTAGTCAGCACCTTCGACGAAGGCGCGACACCAACCTCCAGTTATGGCTCGTGGATGCCGATTGCCGACCGTATGGAGGGAGGCAAATCGACCGTGTCGCTGAAGATCGTCTCGCCGGGGGCTGAGGACTCGAAAGGCGCGCTCGAAGTCAGCGGAGAAATCGCCGCTGGTAAGGAGCATCCCTACGCCGCCGCCGTATTCATGCCCGGCAGGCAGCCGATGGAGCCGGTTAACCTCTCCATGAAGAAAGAGGTTCGTTTCTGGGCAAAAGGAGACAGCCGCAGTTACAAATTATTGATTTTGACCCAGCAGCACAACGGCCAGAACGGTCCGCCGCCCAGCGTAGACTTCAACGCAGGTCCTGAGTGGAAACAGTACACCTTCCCGTTCTCAGCGTTTAATACCGACGGCAGCGATATCGTCATGATCGGGTTCGGTCAGGTGGAGACGCCCGGCAACTTCACCTTCGACATCGACCAGGTCGAGATTCGCTGACAGGAATCCCGGGGCAGCCCGGCAAATCGTCCGCGGCTGCCCGTTTTCTCGCTGATCGCTACGCGGCTTCCTTCGTGCCTTTGGCTACCGCCGCGCCGATCGCCCCGATGGCGGCAAGCGCTACCAGCGCCGAGATGCGCGCTCCGCGCCTAGTGCTTTTGCGCTCCTCCGCCAGATTGTGTTCGGGGAATGTTTCCTTCCGGGCAGCCGCACCGTCCCCCTCAGCCTGCGTCTGTCCCATGCGGATCACCTCGGCGAGGTGCAAACCGCGGCGCCCCGTCTCCTGCTCGATCTGCGTGCGACAACTGAAGCCATCCGCCAGGATCAGCGTCTCCGGATCGGCCTCGCGCACGGCGGGCAGCAGCACGCGCTCGCCGATCTTCACGGAGATGTCGTATTTCTCCGCCTCAAAGCCGAATGAGCCTGCCATCCCGCAGCAGCCGGACGCGAGGATGTTCGCGTCGAGGCCCATCCTCTCGAGCACCTTCTTCTCGTCTTCGAACTTGATCAGCGACTTGTGATGGCAGTGTCCCTGCACCAGCGCTTTGCGGGCAATGTGCGGCAGCGTGAACTCCGGCGCCTTCTTTTCCAGCAATTCGCTCAGCACGAAGGTCTGCTCGCGCAGCTTGTTGGCCAGCTTGTCGTTTGGAAAGAGCCCGTGCAGCTCATCGCGAAACACCGTCGCGCAGCTTGGCTCCAGCACCACCATCGGCACGCCCGCGAGGATGTCCTTCCGCAGGACCTTCATCGTCCTCTGCAGATACTGCTTCGCCATGTCGAGGAAGCCGTAGTCGTAGAGCGGGCGCCCGCAGCACAGATGCTGCATCGGCACCTTCACCTGGAATCCCGCGCTCTCCAGCACCTCAGCGGCAGCCTGCGCCGTCTCCGGGAAGAAGTAGTTGTTGAATGTGTCCGCCCAAAGGATCACCTTGCCTTTCGTGACGCCTTTCCTCTTGCCACGCGCGGCGAACCAGCTGCGAAAAGTCTGCGGCGCGAATTCCGGAATGCTTCGCTCCTGCGGCATGCCCGCGGCCAGCTTCGCCAGCGCGCTCAGGCCCGGCGTCTGGGTTACCAGATTCACCATCCCCGGCCACAGCGATGCCAGATGCGCCCACTTGTCGATCCATCCAAACGCATACCCGTACCGCGGACGCATCCGCCCGTCCCAGTAGTGGGACAGAAACTCCGCCTTGTAGGTCGCAACGTCCACATTCACGGGGCAGTCGCCCTTGCAGCCTTTGCAGGAAAGGCACAGATCCAGCGCTTCCTTCACGTTTTCGTCGCGCCAGCGGTCCTCCACAATGCCGCCGTGCATCATCTCGAAGAGCAGATGGGCGCGCCCGCGCGTGGTGTGCTTCTCCTCGTGCGTCACCATGAAGCTCGGACACATGGTGTCGTCTTCCGGCTTCTCCCCTTCTTTTCTGCGGCATTTTCCGATGCCCACGCAGCGCATCGCCGCATGCGCAAAGCTGCCGTGATCGTCCGGGAACTGGAAATGCGTTTTTGGCTGCCACGGGTGGTACTCCGCGCCGAGGCGCAGATCCTCATCGATGCGATTGGCGTCGATGATTTTCCCTGGATTCATCTTCCAGTCCGGATCCCAGATGGTCTTGTACTCGCGAAACGCCTGCATGATCTCGGGGCCATACAGCTTTTCCAGGTATTCTCCGCGCGCCTGCCCGTCGCCGTGTTCGCCGCTCCAGCTTCCCTCGTATTTCTTGCAGAGGTCGGTGGCCTCGTCCATGAACGAGCGATATTTCCTGATGCCCGCGGCGCTCCTCAGGTCGAAATCCACGCGGCAGTGCACGCACGCCTGCCCAAAGTGCCCGTAGAGCGCCGGGTTGTAATCGTACTTGTCGTATAGCTTGCGCAGTTCGCGCAGATATTTCCCCAGGTCCTTTGGTGCAACCGCCGAATCTTCCCATCCCGGCCACGTATCGGGTTCGCCTGGCACGAAGGCCGTAGCGCCCAGCCCCGATTCACGCAGCTTCCACATGTGCTCCATGTCTTCCTTGTTGTTCAGCAAGCGGAAGCGCACTCGGGGATGACGCTTGCGCAGTGACTCCATGGCCTGGTTCGCCTGGTCGATCGCGTCCTGCTTGCGGGTTGCGCCAAACTCCACCAGCAGCCAGCCGCCGCCCTCGGGCAGCAGGTTCAGGAACTTTACGTTGGGCCCATGCTTCTTCAGGATGTTGTCGCGCAGGCGATCGTCGATGCCCTCCAGCGCCACAGGGCCGAACTTGTCAATCTCGGTTACGTCGTCCGCCGCCTCGAAAATGTCGGGATACCCCATCATCAGGATGGCGCGCTCGGCCTTCGCATCGACGAGCCGCACCTTCGCCTCCAGCACCGTCACCAGCGTGCCTTCGCTGCCGACGAGCGCCCGCGCCACGTTGAAGCGTCCATGCTTGTCCGGCAGCAGGTCCGGGAGATTGTAACCGGAGACGCGCCGCGGAATCGGTGGAAACCTTCGCCGAATCTCGTCGGCGTAGCGGTCCCGCAGCCGCGCCAGCCCCGCATAGATTTCGCCGGTGCGCCCGCCCTGCGCGATCTTGCGATCGAGGTCCGCCTGCGTCATCCAGCCCACGGTCATGCGTGTGCCGTCATACAGCAGAATCTCCAGTTCCTCGACGTTCTCCTCCACTTTGCCGGCCATTTGCGCATGCGCGCCGCATGAATTGTTCCCGATCATGCCGCCAAAGCAGCAGTGATTATGGGTTGCCGGATCCGGCCCCCAGTTCAGCAGATTCCCCGTCAGCCGCAGCGCCTTATGCCGCAGCTCATCGCAGACGGTGCCCGGCAGCACGCGAGCGTAGCGCTCGTTCGCGTTCACCTCAAGCACGCCGCCCATGTACTTCGACCAGTCGAGAATCACCGCTACATTGCAGGTTTGGCCGGCGAGGCTCGTGCCGCCCGCGCGCGAGGTGATCGGCGCGCCGAACTGGCGGCACACCGCCACGGTCCGGATCACGTCCCCCTTCGATCGCGGAACCACCACCCCGATGGGAACCTGCCGGTAGTTCGAAGCATCTGTCGCATACAGCGCCTTCGACCCGGCGTCGAACCGCACCTCGCCCTCGATCTCCTCTTCCAGCGCCTTGCGAAGGTCTTCCGCATCCACATTGCCCGCGCCACTCCGGACGGCAAAGGGTCGAGTCAGAGTTTCCGGTGCAATCAGTGGGCTGACGGACATAATTCCTCCTCAGGCGGATTCAAAACGGATCGTAGCGCAGCGTAAACGCAGTTGCCGTGCGTGCGGGTTGTTGCCGTTGCAATGAGCCGGCCGGCTTACGCCGCAAACTTCTGCGCATCCGCTTTCCGCAGCAGCAGCCCATTGCCTGGACGCGACGCGTCCGGCCGCAGCTTTCCGTTCACCAGCTGCGGCAATCCGTCGAAGAACATGCTCTCGATGCGCACGTGATCGTGGAACCACTCCATTTCCGTAAACGGAACGGCGGCGCAGGCGGCATGCGCGTGCAGCGCGGGAGCCGTGTGCGACGAGAGCGGCAGGTTATGCGCCTCGCACAGAGACGCGATCTGCATGAACGAAGTGACGCCGCCGCATCGTGTCATGTCGGCCTGCAGCACATCCACCGATCCCGCCAGCAGCATGTTTTGGAAATCCAGCAGCCGGTATCCATATTCGCCGGCGGCAATCTCCATGCGCGCCGGAGCGCGGTCGCGCACGAAGCGCAGACCCTCCAGGTTGTCAGACGACACCGGCTCCTCGAACCAGCGCACGTTGTGCTCGGCCAGCATGTCCGCCTGCTCCAGCGCCTGGCGCGGCGTATACGCGCCGTTGGCATCCACATACAGCCGCGTTCGCGGACCAATCGCATCCCGCGCCACGCTCACCCGCTGCCGGTCGCGTTTCGCATCGCGCCCGATCTTCATCTTCACCGCGCAGATGCCTTCGTGTTCCCACCCGCCCAGCTGCTTCGCCAGCTGTTTGTCCGTATAGGAGGTGAACCCGCCGCTCCCGTAGACGGGAGCTTCGCTACGGACTTGCCCCAGCAACTTCACCAGGGGAAGCCCCAGCATTCTCGCCTTCAGATCCCACAGCGCGCAGTCCACCGCCGAGATCGCCATCGAGCAGATGCCCGGCCGGCCCAGGTTGCGAATGCGCTGCCACATCGCCATGTAGGTCGCCTGCGGCGACATCGGATCGGCGCCCGTCACCACATGCCGCAGCTCGTTTTGGATCAGCGTCGCCGTCGCCACATCCGCATAGGTATATCCCATGCCCACCTCGCCCGCGGCGCTCACTTCGACGATGACGATCGTGGTCTTGTCCCAGCTCGCCGTGCCATCCGACTCCGGGCTGTCCGTCGGCACGGTATAACTGCCCACCGTAACGTCGTGAATAGCGACTGTGGGCTGCACGATCTTATCGGTCACGGAATCCTCTTTGCGACTGAAGACCTGCCAGGGAGGACGCATAGTTGTCCGGGCTCCATCCGATACGATGTGCACCGCCTGCATCGCGGTTATCTCTTTTCTCCGCCCGGGCACAACTTATCGCTGGCCGGTGCAGATTGTTTGCGCATCCAAATCACCGTTACCCGGGAGGAAAATCATGGGTCAGCGCCGGACCAGTCCTGAAGTGGTCGTGATTACCGGAGCCTCAGCCGGAGTGGGCCGTGCCACCGTTCGCGAATTCGCCCGGCGTGGGGCATGGATCGGCCTCATCGCTCGTGGCGAAGATGGCCTTGAAGCTGCGCGCCGCGAAGTGGAGCAGCTGGGGGGCCGCGCGCTCGTGCTGCCCTGCGATGTGGCCGACGCCGCCGCTGTCGAAGCTGCCGCCGAGCGCGTCGAACGGGAACTGGGTCCCATCGATATCTGGGTTAATGATGCAATGACGTCAGTGTTCGCGCCCATCAAAGAAACGACGGCCGAAGAATTCCATCGCGTCACCGAAGTGACCTACCTCGGCTATGTCTATGGCTCGCTCGCCGCCCTGCGGCGCATGCTTCCGCGCGACCGCGGCACCATCGTGCATGTCGGCTCGGCGCTCGCTTACCGCAGCATCCCGCTCCAGGCTGCTTACTGCGCCTCCAAGCACGCGGTCCTCGGATTCTTCGCCGCCCTGCGCACGGAGTTAATCCACGATAAAAGCCATGTCCGCACCACCATGGTGCAGATGCCCGCGCTGAATACGCCGCAGTTCTCCTGGGTGCGCAGCAAGCTGCCGCGCAAGGCACAACCGGTGCCGCCCATCTTTCAGCCGGAAGTCGCCGCCCGCGCCATTTACTATGCCGCGCATCACCCGCATCGCCGCGAGTACTTCGTTGGCGGATCGACCGTGAAGGCGATCTTCGGCAACAAACTGGCGCCGAGCTTCGCGGATCGTTACCTCGCGCGCAACGGATACGAATCGCAGCAGTACGACGGCGCCGCCGATCCGAACCGCCAGGACAATCTCTATCGCCCCGTCCCCGGCGACCACGGCGCTCGCGGATCCTTCACCCAACGCGCCAAGTCGCACAGCTGGGAGTTCTGGGCCGAGTCGCACGTCCGGTATCTGGCCGCCGGCATAGGCGTCGCTGCCGGTCTCGCCGCCTACGCCTGGAACCAGATGCACCCATCCGCCGGAACCCAGGTCCGTCGCCGCCTCAAGGGCATTCAGCGCGCGGCGGAGGAAACCTGGCGCAGAGCCGCCTAAGGCAGGGCGGACCGCGTCCTCGCCGCTGTGCCCGGTTTGCACTCAGCGCCGCATGCCCAGCAGATCGAGAAGCTCCCGCCGGTCGTTCCAGCTGCGTACCACCCCGTGAATGGGCTGCGGGCCGAAATGATTGATGGCCGGGCTTCCCGTCTGAAACGTCATCGTAATATTCGAAAAGGGAATCGAATAGTCTCCCTGTCCGCCGCTGACGCATACCTGCAGCACCGAGGCTGGCGGCGCCGTTTTCGATTCGAAGGGCGCATTGCTGCCGTTCCCCGTGATCAGGCTGACGGTTCCCTGCACCTGAAACCCGCCGTAGGTGGCAGGGCTGTATGCCGGACATCCTTCGGTGTTCCAGATCAATGTGGCATTCGTCAGCCGGATATGGTGCGTGTGCGCCCCGGCTCCAGCTTTTGTCGGATCCGGAGCACCCGTCGACGTCTTTCCGTAGCCCGACATTGTCATTTCCGCCGAGAAGTCTGCCGTCCCGGTGCGTTCGTTTACGAACAGAGTCCAGGCTCCGTGCATTTCCCACGGACCTCCGCTCACCGTCGACGGCGAATAGTCGTTGATCAGCCCGCTGAACTGCACCGGGGTGGGCTCCTCAGCCAGAGCCATCGACCCCACGCCGCAACTCAGCACCAGGACCAGGACCTTCCACAACCGGCATTTGCTTTTCATGCGTCCCTCCGCTCTTCCCAACTTGTTCTTGCCTTCTGATCAGCAAACCCTGCATCTGGACGAGAATGCGCGTCAAAGGGCAACATGCGGATAGGCCCCTCTGCCGCCTAATGCCGTCTCTTGCGGTCTATGAAACCCGCACCGGGGTACAATGCTTTCCAC
>DATGJK010000062.1:0-18563 GCA_035295245.1 Acidobacteriaceae bacterium | reverse complement strand
GACGAGGGCAATCCACGCGTGTGGGTGAATGCCGCCGGCCAGGCGACGACCGTTCTGCCGAGTGAAGGGAGCTATCAGAACAATGCGGCCTGCGTCGGAGGCGGAACGCTTTCCTACGGCGCGATGGCGTGGCGCTACCTGCCGAAGGATTTTCGGATGCGCTCGACGTACGGAGCGCCGGCCGGGTCGTCGCTCGAGGATTGGCCCATTCGGTATGACGATCTCGAGCCCTTTTACGAGAAGGCGGAATACGAAATTGGTGTCTCCGGGGACTACTCGGGAACGCCGCTGCATAGTCCTCGCAAGCGGCCGCTGCCGATGCCGCCGCTGCCGCCGAATCGCGAATTCACAATCCTGGAGCCGGCGGCGAAGCGGCTGGGGCTGCATCCATTTCATCTGCCGATGCTGCGCAACAGCGTTCCCTACAACGGACGCGGACCGTGCATGCGCTGTCGCTGGTGCGTGGGATTTGCCTGCGAAGTCGACGCGAAGAACGGGAGCCAGAACACGGTGATTCCGACAGCGCTGGCCACCGGCAACTGCGAACTGCGCACGCAGTGCATAGCGAAGGAGATCCTGACCGACGATCGCGGACGTGCGCGGGGCGTGGCCTACTTTGACGAGCGCGGGCGGCTGCAGGAGCAGCTTGCCGACTTTGTCGTTGTCTCGGCATGCGCGGTTGAGTCGGCGCGGCTGCTGTTGCAGTCGAAGAGCCGCCTGTTTCCGCAGGGACTCGGGAACCGCTTCGACCAGGTCGGCCGGAATCTGCAGGGTCACCACTACACCGGCGCGGTGGGATTCTTCGATTTCGATACGTACGACGATGTGGGTCCCGGCGCGAGCATCGGCGTCATGGACTACAACCACGGCACACCGGGATTGTGCGGCGGCGGGCTGCTGGCGAACGAATTCATCCGCCTGCCGATCCACATG
Organism: Acidobacteriaceae bacterium; assembly: GCA_035295245.1. Classification (GTDB taxonomy): domain Bacteria; phylum Acidobacteriota; class Terriglobia; order Terriglobales; family Acidobacteriaceae; genus Palsa-343. The sequence goes on along the minus strand of DATGJK010000062.1, from coordinate 17,630 downwards.
GTGGACCGCATGCCGCCGGGAACGCCGCGCTGGGGACTCGCGCACAAGCAGGCGATGCGGCAGTATCACCGCCGGTCGATGGTGATTATGGGGCCGACGCAGCAGATCCCCACGGCGGAGGCGCGCGTCGTGCTCGATCCGTCGTTGAAGGACAAGTGGGGCATGCCGGTCGCGCGGATTCAGGGCAACGTGCATGCGCACACATTCGAGATTGGCGACGTGCAGGCGCAGCGAGCGGCGGCTTGGCTGCGCGAAGCGGGCGCGATCTCGACGTCGCTGATGAACTGGCATGCGGAGGTGGTCGAGGCAGGGCAGCATCAGGCCGGCACCTGCCGCATGGGCGATGATCCGCGCAGCTCTGTGGTGAACCGCGAGTGCCGGCTGCACGACATTGACAACGTGTTCGTGATCGACGGCAGCGTGCACGTGACGAACGGCGGATTTAATCCGGTGCTGACGATCATGGCCATCGCGTACTACGCGTCCGATGCGCTGCTGCGGAACTGGAAGGGAACGGGGCTGCGGTCATGAGGCGCGCGCTGCTGGGTCTCGGCATATCGCTGGCCTGCGTGGGGGTGGTGAGCGCCGGCGCAGTGGGAGCGGCCTCGGCGTATTACTCTTCGCAGCGCGGCTCCGGCTGTACGAGCTGTCACGAGATGGGACAATTCGTCGCCGGTGCGCACGGGTCCCCCCATCGCAACCTGAGCTGTCAGGATTGCCACCAGGAGAGTCTGCGCACCAAGCTGCGGCACATCCGCGTCCACCTCACGCATACCCTCCCGGAGAACATCCGGATGCACGACACGGATGTGTTCGGGGTCCTGGCCAGCTGTGAAAAGTGCCATGAGAGCGAGGAGGCAGGCTGGAAAGCGGGACCGCACAGCGCGACGTATCGGCAGATTTTCACTGACCGCGCGCAGAATTCGAAGCAGCGACTGACGGATGACTGCTTTCGTTGTCATGGGATGTACTTCAGCGGCGCAATCGGGGATATGGTGCAGCCGCAGGATCTGCACGGGCCGTGGCGCATTGTGCGCAGCGGCTTTGCGGACGCGCCCACCATGCCATGTACGACGTGCCACTGGATTCACAGCGAAGGCGCGCCGCAGCATAAGCCGGCGAGCCGCATCTCCGTTGCGGGGTCGCCCATGCCCGAATCGCTGGGCTTTTTCGATCGGCGGGAGCAGATGCATTTCGCGGCGGCAACACTGTCAATGCCCCAGGTGTATGACGGCGCGACGGCGTTGCGGATGAGTCCGGATGCGCGGCAGTCGCTCTGCTATCAGTGCCATGCGCCACGGCTGACGGATGCGAACACGCCGGCGGCAGTGCAGGGCTTGGGGATGCAGGCGGGGTCCGGCGATGATCGCACGCCGATGGGTGTCCACGAGGGACTCAGCTGCTTCGCCTGCCATGCGGGACACAACGAGAACGCCCGCGCATCGTGCAAGACATGTCATCAGAAGACGTCGGAATGCGGGCTGGATGTGGAGACGATGGATACGACGTACGCCAGTGCCTCCAGTAAGCACAACATCCACTGGGTGCGCTGCGTCGATTGCCACACCCGCGGTGTGCCGCGCGGGGAAAAGACCAGCGCCGCCGTCGTCCTCAATCACTCCGGCCCGGCGCCGTCTTCCTGACCGGAGGCAGCAGCAATTCAATGCCAAGGGGGAAGCTGAGGAAGTTCCTTCCGGGTACCAACCGTCTTCCGAAACACTGCATCTGAAACAGATTGTTCCCGAAAGGCCATCCCTGTCCGCCCGGCCGGACCGGAACAGTTGCCCACGATGGCCGCCCACCCTTCCATATCTTCCGCCGCCGGTTCCTCTGACCTCATCAGGTCCGTTTTTGCCGGTAGCGGCGAGATGGGCTCACTGATGCGGTCCCACGACTGGAGCCGCACCGCGCTGGGTCCCGTGAAGCACTGGCCGCAGTCGCTTCGCATTGCGGTCCGCATCCTGCTGGGTTCCGGTTATCCCATGCTGATTTGCTGGGGACCGCATTACACCATGCTCTATAACGATGCGTACCGGCCGGTTCTTGGGCCGAGGAAGCATCCTGGAGCGCTGGGACGGTCATGTCAGGAGGTCTTCTCCGAGGCCTGGGACTTCATCGGCCCGCTGTTCGAGAAAGTCATGACCAAAGGTCAGGATGCCAGCACCCTGACCGATCAGCTGTTTTTGCTGGAACGAAACGGATACCTCGAAGAGACATACTTCACTTTCTCCTACAGCCCCATTCCGGACGATAACGATGGAGTGGGGGGAGTCTTTGTCACGGCGCTGGAAACCACGGACCGAGTCATCGAGGATCGCCGCCGGAGAATGCTGCGCGATCTGGCAGCGCGTGTCGCGGAAGCGAGGAGCGAGGAGGAAGTTTGCCGCATTGCCGCCGAGACGGCGTCGGAAACTCCTTTGTTCATCCCTTTTCTGCTCCTCTACCGTTACGATCCGGAGAAGCGCGCGGCGAGGCTGGTCGCATCAACGGGAACAACGGAACCGGATTTGTGCAGAGAGACGGTGGACTGCCGATCCGGCGACGTGTGGCCTTTTTCCGCAGTTCTGGCCGGCGGAGCGCCGCAGATCGTCGAGGATCTCGAGTCTCGTTTCAAAAACGTGCCGATCTCGCCCTGGAAGACTCCTACGCGCACGGCTTGCGTGATGCCGATTCGGCTGCGGGGGCGCAGCGAGCCGGCCGGCTTCCTTGTCGGCGGACTGAATCCGAGGCGCGCATTTGACGAGAATTACCGGCAGGCGTTCCAGTTGCTGTCCGATCAAATAGCTGCCGGAATGGCGGGGGCGCGCGCTTATGAGAACGAGCGGCGGCGTGCTGAAGAACTGGCGCGTCTGGACAAGGCAAAGACCACTTTTTTCAGCAACGTCAGTCACGAGCTTCGCACGCCGCTGACGCTGATGCTGGGACCGATCGAGGAAACGATGGCCCGGTACGGCGCCACGCTGGCGCCCGAGGGACATGAGCAACTGGCAGTTGCGCGGCGCAACGCACTCCGGCTTTTGAAGCTGGTCAACACGCTGCTCGACTTCTCCCGGATCGAGGCGGGGCGGGTGCAGGCCGTCTATGAGCCTGTGGACCTGGCCCGATTGACCGCGGAGATCGCCAGCGTGTTTAGGTCAGCCATCGAGAAAGCAGGTCTCCGTTTCACAGTTAGCTGCGAAGACCCTGGGGAGCCAGTCTATGTCGATCGCGAGATGTGGGAGAAGATCGTACTCAATCTTCTTTCGAATGCCTTCAAGTACACCTTCGAAGGTGAGATCGCGGCAGGGCTCCGGCGCAGCGGCGACATGGCGGAATTCTGGGTGCGGGATACCGGCATCGGCATACCGGAAAATGAACTGGGCCACATTTTCGAGCGATTCCATCGCATCGAAACTACGCGTGCCCGAACCTACGAGGGAACCGGCATCGGGCTCTCGCTGGTTCAGGAACTGGCGCATCTGCATGGGGGCGGCGTCACCGTGGAAAGCAGGCGCGAGCAGGGCAGCACCTTCCGCGTAAGCATTCCAATGGGGCGGGCCCATCTTCCCGAAGAGCGCATTGGAGCAAAGCGCGCACCGGCATCGGCGGCTCTGGCCAGTGAGTCCTGGGCAGAAGAAGTTCTGCGATGGACGCCGGACGAATCGAGCGCAGACTCTGAGCAGCCGGCGCTCTCCTGGGTACCGCCGCAACCCGCAACGCCGGCCACGGCACGTGCGGCGGTGCTGGTTGCCGATGACAACGCGGACATGCGCGAGTACGTCTGTCGTCTTCTGCGACCGGAGTACGAGGTCACCGCGGTCAGCAACGGCATTGCGGCGATGGAGGCAGCGAGAAAAGTTCGTCCTGCGCTGATTCTGACCGACATCATGATGCCGGGGCTTGATGGTTTTGGTGTATTGCAGGCGATCCGCAGCGATCCTGCCCTGCGCAGCACTCCGGTGATTCTGCTTTCCGCGCGCGCCGGGGAAGAATCGCGTCTCGAAGGGCTGCAGGCCGGCTCCGATGATTACCTGGTGAAGCCGTTTACGGCGCGAGAACTTCTGGCGCGTGTCGCCACGCATATCAGAATGGCGAATCTGCGCCTTGAAGCCGCGGAACGGGAAGCCCGCCTCCATGCTGAAGCGGAAACGGAGCGCCGGCGGTTCCGTGAGATTCTCGAGTACTCGCCCGCGGCCGTCGGCCTGCTCAGCGGCCCCGATCATCGCTGGAGTTTCGTCAACGACTTCTACGTTCGCGTGACCGGACGGCGAGGCGCGGAAGACTTTCTGGGAAAAACTGTGATGGAGAGCCTCCCCGAACTGGAGGGACAAGGCTTTGTCGAGCTTCTGGACGAGGTTTATCGAACGGGTGAGCCGTACGTGGGACGCGAAGTGAAGGTCAGGCTTCGCCGCCGGGGTCCGGACCGTCCCATGGAAGACGCCTACTTCAATTTTGTTTATCAGCCGATGAGAGCGGCGTCGGGCGAAATGCAGGGCATTCTGGTCCATGCCGTGGATGTGACGGATCAGGTGGTTGCCCGGATCGCCATTGAAGCCACCCAGGAAAAGCTGCAGACCGCCCTGATCGCTTCGCAGAGATTTGCAGCCATCGTCGAATCTTCAGAGGATGCGATCGTCAGCAAGGATCTGCATGGGATTGTCAGCAGCTGGAATCCTGCTGCGGAACAGATTTTCGGGTACACGGCGGAGGAGATGGTGGGGCGTTCGATTCTGCAAATTATTCCGCCGGAGCTGCATGGGGACGAGCAGCGCATTTTGGACACCATTGGGGCGGGGCGGCGAATCGAGCATTTTGAAACCGTGCGAGTCAGGAAGGACGGCCGCCGCATCGATGTATCGCTGACGATCTCGCCGGTGAGGAATGAAGCGGGCGTGATCGTCGGCGCGGCCAAGATCGCCCGCGACATTACGAAGCGAAAGCAAACCGAGCAAGCCCTGCGCATGAGCGAGAGACTGGCCTCTGTGGGGCGGCTGGCTGCCAGCATCGCGCACGAAATCAATAATCCCCTGGAAGGCCTGACGAACCTGGTCTATCTGGCGAAGCAGAATACAGCGGAGCCCAATACGCGCGACCTGCTGCGGTCGGCCGAAGAGGAACTCGCTCGCGTGTCTCTGCTGACGCGGCAAACGCTCGGCTTCTACCGGGAGAGAGCTACGGCGCGGACCTTTACGGTTTCGTCGCTGCTGACCCCGCTGATCGCGGCCTATATGTCGCGCATTCGCAACAAAGCAATCGTCATCCAGCCGGAGATTCGGCAGGACCCGGAGATTTGTGGAATTGCGGGAGAAATCCGGCAGGTGCTTGCCAACCTGCTGAGCAACAGCATCGATGCCGTTCCGCCGGGTGGGCGAATACGGATCCGTATCTCCTCCGGGAGAGCGTGGAGTGGCCCGCACCGAAGCGGCGTCCGCCTCACCATCGCCGACTCGGGAAGCGGCATTCCCGCGGAAACCCGCAAGCGGATCTATCAGCCATTCTTCACCACCAAGAAGGAGACGGGCACCGGCCTGGGGCTGTGGGTCTGCCAGGGCATTGTGGAGAAGCACGGGGGGCGCATCTCGCTGCTAAGCTCGACGACTCCCGGCCGGAGCGGGACAGCTTTTTCGATTTTCCTCCCGGCAGACGGCGTTGTCGCGGCCGCTGCCTGACGCGTAGCCGGCCCTCGGTGTTCAGCACGCTGTAGAAACTGCGGCGCCCGGATGCAGGCCGGCGTGTGCATATTCGCTGAATTTTGACAATGGGCGACCCGGCGTCCTTGCATCCTCACTTGATTGACAATGAGCGTGCAAATTACTACTATGCCGTTCGGCTGCGTTAGCGGTTACGCTGGCGGCCTGTATTCCCCAAGAACCCGGCCAGAAAAAGGAAAAATCGCAGTTTTCGACGAAGCGAAACGATCGAATCAGGCCCTGTTTGCGTCAGTGTTTGTTCATTTCCGGATTCAGCGTCCTGCTCGATATGAAAGCAAGGTCATTTTTCTGGCATCGTCACGATCAATGCCCTAACAGATCGCAACATAGAAACACGATTTATTGAGGAGGCTGTATGTTGAAAGTTCAGGGAATGCGAAGGCTAGCGTGTAGCCTTTTCTGTGCGCTATGCATCATTGTCGTGTTCTCGGCTGCAGCGTTTGCTCAGTCCGACAAGAGTACGATCGGCGGGTACGTTACAGATCAGTCGGGAGCGGTGGTGCCCAATGCGAGGGTTCTTCTGACCAACGAGGCCACGAATGAGAGCTATTCGGCGACCACGGATTCACAGGGCCATTACACCGTTACCAATCTGAGCGCGGGTGAATACACGCTCACGGTGGAAGCCAGCGGCTTCAAGAAATACGTCAGCAGCCACAACACGCTGGCTGCGAATACGACGTTGGCCCTGGGCGCACCCCTGACTATCGGCGCAACGACGGAACAGGTGACGGTAACGGCAACCGCCCAGGCATTGCAGACGCAGTCCGCTGCGGTGCAGGCTGAAATTACGGGCAAGCAGGTCAGCGACCAGGAGCTCAACGGGCGCAATCCGCTCTACATGGGCTCGCTGGTTCCTGGAATGCGCACCGGCTCAACGCTCGGCGACTTTAATTTCGCGGTTGGCGGCGGCAATCCATACCAGGTTAACGGTGCGCGCACGCAGGATACGATGGTGTTCTTTGATGGAGCTCCGGCGGTCCGTACCCGTGGCAACGGCGCCATCATCGGCGTGGCCAGCGTCGATGCGACCCAGGAGATGCAGGTCATGACCACGGACTACCAGGCGGAGTATGGCGACGCCGCCGGTGGCCAGGTTCGCATGGTGACGAAGAGTGGCTCCAGGGATTTTCATGGTTCGGCGTATGAATACCTTCGCAACTCTGCCATGAATGCCAATACCTGGGTCCGCAACCAGTCGCCGACGACCCGGTTTGCTTCACCCTATCGATACAACAACTTTGGATTCACATTCGGCGGCCCAGTCTGGATTCCGAAGACTGGCATGGACAGGTTCAGGGACAAGTTCTTTTTCTTTGTGAACGAAGACTGGATTCGCTACCGCTTCACCGACTCGCAGACGCAGGCGGTTCCTACGCTGAGAATGCGTACCGGCGACTTCAGTGAATTCCTGAGCCCCAATCCGTGGCTGTCCGGCGTTCATCAGATTTATGATCCGGCGACCTGCCCCTCAGTGGGCAGTGCGAGCTGCGTGCCGTTTGCGGGCAACATCATTCCGCAGAACCGGCTCAGCCCCAACGGGATAGCAATTTTAAATGCATGGCCGAAGCCTACCCCCGGATATCAATCGGGGACTCAGAACTGGATTGCCCAGGCCGCCCACCCGATCGACCAGCGGAAGCAAGTCATCCATGTCAATTGGGTTGTGAATGACCATCACAAGCTGGAATACGTACGCCAAAACGCGACCTACCACGAGTATCAGCCGTTCGATCAGGGTTCCGGTCTGACCGGGAAGTACTTCATCCGTCCGAACCAGACCAACGTTTTGGCATGGACGTGGACGATCTCGCCGACCATGGTGAACGAAGCTCGCGCGACGCTCAGCCTCGACAATGTCTATATCCCTGTGAATACGGCTCTTGCCGGATTTAACCGGTCAACCCTGGGGATCACCTTCCCGTATATCTTCCCGGCCGGGCAAAAGGCCGTGCCTGGAAAGATACCCACCGCTTCGGTTCAGGACAACATGTATAGCCTGGCGGGGGGCCCTTACCCTTCACACTCGGACGGTCCGATCCTGACCGCGTCGGATAGTTTGACGAAGGTGTGGGGGAACCACACCTTCAAAGGTGGCTATTACCTCAACCTCTCCGGAGAGAATGACAACGACCAGATCAATGTGGCCACCGTTGTCGGAGGCGCCAGCAACCAGAACGGCACGTTTGGTTTTACAGATAACCACAACAATTTAGGCGCTACCACCGGCATCAGTTTGGCCAATCTGGCCATGGGCATCGCCGATAGCTACAACGAAATCGGACAAAGGGCCCAAACTTACTGGCGCGGCCTGCAGAACGAGTTCTTTGCGCAGGATTCGTGGCAGGTAACCCGCAGGCTGCATGTCGATTACGGCCTGCGCATTACCATTCTCAGCCCCTACACTCCGGCGTGGGGAAATGCAGACTTCTTCGATCCGGCGTCCTACAGCGCGGGCAGCGCTCCCGCACAGGATCCCAAAACAGGGAACGTGATTCTCGGGACCGGCAATCCTTACGATGGCGTCGTCATCCCCGGCTATTCTTCGTTCCCGAGTTCGGCGGCTAAGCACGGCGTGCTTGGCGCCGGGTCCAACCCGAACGTTTGCGATGGTTCTTCGTGCAACACGCTGTTTGCCCCCAGGCTGAACAAGGGCTACGTCAACACTTCGCATAACTTTCAGCCGCGTCTTGGCTTTGCCTGGCAGGTAACGCCGAAGACGGTGGTTCGCGCAGCCGTGGGCAACTTTGCCACCCGCATGGGCCTGCTGGACAATGTCTTTCCCGGCGGCAACTCACCGTTTCAGCCGACGGTTACGGTTACGCCGGCGCCTGGGGTCAACGACATGGTCGATAACCCAGGCAGCAGCCTGAACAGCGGCATTGCTGCACCGATCCAGCTCACCACGCTGAATAAGAATTTGAAGGCTCCGCAGCGCTGGAACTGGAACGCCACGATTGAACAGCAGACTGTCTGGAACTCGCTGCTGTCGGTTGCCTATGTCGGCGGGCGCGGTCTCTATAACTGGCGCGTGATTGACATTAACCAGCCGGCAGCCGGAGCGCTGCAGCAGAACCCCGGCAAGAGCGCAAACTACCTGCGCCCGTATCGCGGGTTTGCAGCCATTCAGCAGGAGCAGAGCAACGGAAGCTCGCGGTACAACTCACTCCAGCTTCAGTGGAGGCGGCCGTTCTCCAGGGGCTGGCTGGTCGGCGCGGCGTACACGCTCTCAAAAAGCATGGACGACAGCTCCAACTATCGCGACATTCTTCCCGATTCCTATAACACGACCGGGTTGTGGGGTCCTTCGGAATACGATACCCGCAACATATTCGTGATCAACTACCAGTACGCATTGCCGTTCTTCAGCAACCAGAACACACTCGCGGGTAAGCTTATCGGCGGCTGGCAGCTGAGCGGGAACACTGAGTTTCAGAACGGCACTCCGTGCGGAATCGGAACCGGCAATGACTTTGCCGGCGTTGGTGAGGTCGGAAGCTTTGGGTGCGGCAGTGAGGGCCAGTTCTACGTTAAGAACGGAACTCCAAAGCTGGTGAAGCAATTCTCCGGATACTCGAGCGACCCAAAGACTAATAAGTGGTTCACAACAACCAATGCGGATGGCACGCCGATCTTTACTGCGCCGCCAGCAGGCACCTTCGTTCACGAGCAAGGTGTTCGCGACTCCGTTTATCAGCCGGGGTTCCAGAACTGGAATCTCAATTTGAGGAAGACCTTCGCGATCAACGAGAAGAACCGCTTCGAATTTAAGGCGGATGCGTATAACTTCATCAATCACCCCAACTGGTCGATGGCCAGCTCAAGCCTAAACCCGACGTCAGGCACTTTTGGTCAGGTAACCACGAAGTCCACCAGCAACCCACGTCAATTGCAGGTCGGATTGACCTACTCGTTCTAGGGGCAAGGATGTCAGCAAACCCCACGCGTGTGCCGCGTGGGGTTTGCTGTTTATAAAAGTCAACTCACGCTTGCGCCTCCTGTTTGGCGTGGGTGGGGCGGCTCCCAACCGGCACGCGTTTTCGCGAGCTTTGTTCACAGCTGCCGTCCAGACTGCGCCACGGGTTCTGACAGGAACGGCATCCGATTGTCCAGCGTGCCAGGCAGACATCGGTCGGCTGTGCCGCCTCCCCGAGGTAACCTGAGCGTCACGATAGCCAAAGAAGCTGAGCCGGGGCGATCAAAACCCGTTTAAACTGGAGCCTTGCAGCGGGGGGACCACATGGCTTCTGAGCCGGCAACAGCGACGCGCAGCTCGCCAACCGACCCCATTTCTCTGCACGGTCGTTCGCTCGAGCCCAACCGGCGCATTCCCCTCAATCTGGACTGGGTGGAAGAAGTGCGGGTGAACAGGAGCGCGGTGGAGCGCCGCGCGGCGACGCATACGGCGCGGCGGACCGTCAAGAAGGAAACGCAGGCGGCGTGGCTGCTGCGCGCCATCGCCTGTATGGATCTCACCACGCTGAGCGGCGACGATTCCGCCGAACGCGTGAAGCGCCTGTGCGCCAAGGCGAAGAATCCGTTGCAGCGGCAACTGGCAGAGAGCCTCGGCATTGAAGATCTGCACCTCACCGTGGGCGCGGTGTGCGTTTACCACGCCTTTGTTGAAACGGCGGTCAGGGCGCTCGAAGGATCGGGCATACCGGTAGCCGCAGTCTCGGCCGGATTCCCAGCCGGCCTGTCTCCTCTGGCCGAGCGCGTGGAGGAAATCCGGCGTTCGATTGAGGCCGGCGCTTCGGAAATTGACATCGTCATCACCCGCGCGCACGTTTTCAACGGCGAGTGGCAGGCCCTGTATGACGAAGTCGCCGCTTTCAAGGAAACTTGCGGGCCAATCCACATGAAAGCCATTCTCGGCACCGGAGATTTGATGACGCTGCGCAACGTTGCACGGGCGAGCTGGGTGGCCATGATGGCCGGTGCGGACTTCATCAAGACATCGACCGGCAAGGAGGCGGTGAACGCCACGCTGCCGGTTTCTCTGACCATGGTGCGAGCGATCCGCGAGTACGCCGAACGGACAGGGATGGCAGTGGGCTTTAAGCCTGCGGGCGGTATCCGCACAGCGAGGCAGTCTCTGGATTGGCTGAGCATGATGAAAGATGAGCTGGGACGATCGTGGCTGGAGCCGGCGCTGTTTCGTTTCGGTGCGAGCGGGATGCTGGCCGACATCGAGCGCCAGCTGGAGCATTATGCGACCGGCCGCTATGCAGCGGCATATCGTCACCCCATCGCTTAAATGGGATCGAGTCCGGAGGAGACGCGATGAGCATAGCCGAGAAGTTCTACAGCATGGAGTATGGCGCCGCGCCGGAAGATCCGAAGGAAGCGGTGCAGTGGCTGGAGCGGCATCGACGCCGGTTCGAGGAATTCATCGGTGGCAGGTGGGTGAAGCCGGCGAGCGGAGAGTACCAGGCGACGAGCGATCCATCCACCGGCGAGACGATCGCCGAGGTCGCGAAGGGCAATCGCGAAGACGTCGATGCTGCCGTTGCGGCGGCGCGCAAAGCGTTTCCCGCGTGGCAGGGGCTGAGCGGCCATGAGCGCGCTCGCTATCTCTATGCTCTGGCACGGCAGGTGCAGAAGCACTCGCGCCGGTTGGCCGTGCTGGAAACCATGGATAACGGCAAGCCCATCCGCGAGAGCCGGGACATTGATATTCCCCTGGTGGCGCGCCATTTCTACCATCACGCCGGCTGGGCTCAGCTGCTGGAGTCGGAGTTCCCGAATTATGCCCCCTGCGGCGTCGTCGGCCAGGTGATTCCGTGGAATTTTCCGCTGCTGATGTTCGCCTGGAAGGTAGCGCCCGCACTGGCTGCCGGCAACACCGTCGTGATCAAGCCGGCCAAGTACACGCCATTGACCGCGCTGGCGTTCGCCGAACTTGCAATGGAGGTCGGGCTGCCGGAGGGCGTGCTGAACGTGCTGACCTGCGACGCGAAGACCGGGCAGGCCCTCATTGAGCATCCGGGAATCGACAAGGTTGCGTTCACGGGTTCAACAGACGTGGGTCGGATCATCCGCAAAGCAACGGCCAACTCGCACAAGAAGCTCTCACTGGAACTGGGAGGAAAGTCGCCCTTCGTGGTATTCGACGACGCCGATCTGGACTCGGCGGTGGAGGGCCTGGTGGACGCCATCTGGTTCAACCAGGGACAGGTGTGCTGTGCCGGTTCGCGGCTGCTGGTGCAGGAGCGCGTCGCAGAGACTCTCTACGCGAAGGTCCGCGCGCGCATGGAGACGCTCCGGGTTGGGCATCCGCTGGACAAGGCAATCGACATTGGAGCAATCGTTTCTCCGGTGCAGCTGGAGACGATCCGCAAGATGGTCGATGAGGGCGTGGCAGAAGGGGCGCGCTGCTGGCAGCCGGCTAATCCTGTGCCGGAAACGGGCTGTTTCTTCCCGCCTACGCTGCTCACGGATGTGCATCCTGCGGCGACCGTCGTTCAGAAGGAGATCTTCGGACCGGTGCTGGTCGGCATGACCTTCCGCACCCCGGCGGAAGCCGTGGAGCTGGCGAATAACACGGTGTATGGCCTGGCGGCGAGCATCTGGAGCGAGAACATCAATGTCGCGCTGGATGTGGCAGCGCAGGTGAAAGCCGGCGTGGTGTGGGTGAACTCCACGAATCAGTTCGACGCTGCGTGCGGATTTGGCGGCTATCGCGAGTCGGGCTACGGCCGCGAGGGAGGCCGGGAGGGGATGCTGGAATATCTGACGCCGAAGTGGCTGCACGGGCTGCCGCCTGCCAGCGCAGCAGCGTCGCGCGTCGAAGCCGGCGGGGATGAGCCGGACGGCTTCAATCCGGACGGCCTCTCGATCGACCGCACCGTGAAGCAATATATCGGCGGCAAGCAGGCGCGGCCCGATTCCGGATACTCGTTCCCGGTCTATGGAAAGGATGGCCAGTTGCTCGGCGAGGCGCCGCTCGGCAACCGCAAAGATATTCGCAATGCAGTGGAAGCGGCTCGGGCTGCATCGGGATGGGCGAGGAGCACGGCACACGCCCGCGCGCAGGTGATCTATTATCTCGCCGAGAACATGATTCAGCGCCGCGACGAGATTGCCCGTCGACTGGCGACGGCGTTGGGCGAGGAAAGGGCGGCTCTCGAGACCGATCTTTCGATCGAGCGCATCTTTACCTACGCGGCGTGGGCAGACAAATTCGAGGGCGTGGTGCATCATCCGCCGGGCCGAAACATCACGATTGCAATGCCGGAGCCGGTCGGCACGGTCGGCATCCTGGCTCCCACTGAAGCGCCTTTGCTGGCTCTGCTCTCTCTTGTGCTGCCCGCGATTGCTGTGGGAAACACCGTGGTTGTGGTGCCGTCGGAACGCTACCCTCTGATCCAGGGAGAGATCTATCAGTTGCTCGACACCAGCGACGTTCCCGGCGGAGTAGTGAACCTGGTCGCAGGAAGGCCAGGGGAACTGGGTAAGACTCTGGCCGAGCATGACGACGTCGATGCGATCTGGTGCTTCCGCAGTAACGAAGAAGCCTCGATGGTAAGAGCCGCGTCCATCGGCAACATGAAACAGGTTTGGACGAACGACGGTCACGCATACGACTGGTTTAACCGCACCCAGGCGGAAGGCCGCTGGTTCCTGCAGCACGCAACCCAGGTGAAGAACATCTGGGTGCCGTACGGGGAGTGATCGAGCGACGGGCTCAGAAGCTGACAGCAGTGCGCCAGCCGCTGCTTCTGCCGCAGATGCGGGAGCCACCCGCTCTTAATGCTTGCCTGGAAATCCTCCCAGGCCGTGAAACGTCATGTACAGCGAATAGGCGCTGACGGCGATCGCAAGCCCCATTTCGAGGAGCAGCACGGCAACTCCATATTTGTACCAGGGCTCGTGGACGGTGGATGCGGCGGACGATTCTGACTTTTTCATCGGGACCTCACGTTTCGGATTTCGAAATCAGGCGGCTTCCTCTTGCGCCAGATGACTGGTCATCAGCCCATGCTCTTCGGGATGCAGTTCATAGCGCGCAGCCCAGAAGTAGAACAACACGAAGGGAAGAAACATCGTGAGCGCTACGGTGAGATAGCCCGCGTGGATGTTGGCGCCGCCGGAAAAAATGATCGGATACACGATTCCGGCGGCGGTTGATACTCCTCCAACGAATCCGGCAGCCGACCCTGGGCGATCCGGAAACAGAAGCGGCACCAGGGCGAATGTCCCGCCCGTTCCGAAGGAAATGCAAACGCCAAGCACGACGAGAAGCGTAACCGACAGGTGGAGAGAGCCGGAGAGGCCGGCGATGGTCAGTCCGGCCATGGCGAGCGTGATGAGGATCAGCGACATGCCCAGCCAGTGCAGACGCGGCGAGTAGGGCAGAGTTTTCGCGATGAAGGGCAGCGGCGTCCAGCGTTTGCGCTGGAAAAGATCCGACATAAACCCCGCGAATGGACGGAAGAGCGACGCTGTGAAGGATTCCACGGCAGCGAAGGTGCCGGCGGCAATCTGCACGCCCGCTACCCCGGTGAAGCCGAGCGCGGCGATGGCGCCGTGGAAACCGCGCGTGAAATATCCCGGCAGCCAGGCATTCATGGCGATTTCGAGACCGAAGGACATGGCATAGGCGAGCATCAAGGCGACGGCGATGTAGCGGCTCCAGACAAAAATGGTGCCCCTGAAATTGCTGCGTTCGCGCACCAGGTCCTGGCCCTCGCGGGTCGGCGCCGCGCTTCCGCGCACGAGGTACCAGACGGCAATCACCAGAGCCACAGCTCCAAGCCAGAGAAACGCGGAGTGGTAATTCGTACCGAAGAGGCGCGGCAGCAGCAGGGCACCGACACCCGCCCCCGCGTTCCCGGTGCCGGCGTAGAGGCCTTCCGCCGTACCGATCTCGTCGGCTCGGAACCACTGCGCCACATGCTGAATCCCGACCACAAAGGACACGCCCGCCACGGCCACGATCACGCGCTCGATGAACAGCAGCCGGTAATTCAGCGTGAACGCCGAAGCGATCGACACTGCCCCGCAGAGTGCGAGGATGAAAGCGAAGGTGCGAGGCGCGCCGAAACGGTCCGAAGCCCAGCCTGCAGCCACGCGGCCGATGGGCGCCATCCAGATCGCCGAACTGGCAAGCAATCCGAGCGCCTTAATGCTGAGGTGATAATGTGCGGCGATGCTGGGACTGAATGCGGCTGTCGCAAACCACATTAGAAAGCACCAGAAGAAGCCGACGGTGGCAATGATGAGTTGCTCGACTTTATGCGTGTTCATAGCGGCTGTTTCTCCTGTGGTTCTGGAAAATGCAGAGGCTGGATGGAGGGCATCGGTGTCAGTCTCCCCAGTGGTAGACCACCTCGGCGTACCCGTATTGCAGGTTGTGTCCGGCTGGATAGATGGCGGCGGGGACGCTTTTCCCCCACGCGCGGCCGTAGTAGAAATTCAGCGCGACGCTGCTGGTCGTTTGCCAGTCAGCGCTCGCGTCGACGAGCGACGCAAAGGCGGAGTGCCCATTTGCCGGCCGGCCTACATAACCGAACACTTTGTTGTCGTATGCGCCGCCGCCGAGATACCAGAGGTCCCTGGCGGAAGTCAGCCGCAACCCATGCAAATCGGCGCGAACGGCGAGCTTGCGCGACGGCTTGTCGGCGAGCTGCACGAACTCGTCCGTGCTGTTCATCAGGTTGTAGAACGGGGTCCTGGCGTAAATGCGCGGTGTGGGCAGGAGCTGGAAGAAGGTGTTGTGCGTGGTATCGGACGGGTTGTTGTCGCCGGTGCTGCGAAACCACCCGGCGCGCAGCCAGGGCGCGGTTGCGAGCGAGGTGAGTTGGTAGCCGCCCTCGACGGCCGCGGCTCCGGCCCGGTCGCTCTGCACTCCCCAGTTTCCGTTCTGCAGCGCGCCCCACAACAACAAATCCAGCGACCCGGGTCCGGCGGGAATCGCCGCCAGCAGATCGCCGCCATAGGTGCCCAGCCGGATATTCCTGTGATCTGTCTGGCGCAGCGCGAGCGGGCGATTATCGGTCTTGGTCAAGCCGGTGCGGCCATCGTGATAACCCACGGCAAACGCGCGCGCCAGCACGTGGCCTTCGGCGGCAGAGCGCGTGACGGCGAGGTACTGCAGGTCAACGTTCAGCTCCGGATTGCCGTTCATGTTGAATACGCCCTGATCGGCGCGCGCCGCCATCGCGGTCAGCGTCCACGGTCCCAATCCGTAGCTGGCATCAAGACCGTCGAAACTGCGCTGCGCATTGGAGAAGCCGAAATTTCCGATAAGGCGATGCGCAATCCGATTCGTCTGCAGCCACGCAATCGTGGAGTTGGACGGTTTCGTCTCCTGTCCCTCGACAAATTCGAAGCGCCCCACACGCAGATTCCGATCGCGCCCATGGAAGTGGTAGCGCGCAAAGCCCTGTTTGAAGAAAGCTGCGGCTGGATAGCTGTTATTGCCGTTGGAAACGTAGTACGAAGCGCCGAGCCCAAGCTGCCCCTGCGCCGTTATCGGCGAAACGGCGTTCGATGGAGCGGAGAGGACCGCCGGCTGTGCCAGCTCCAGCTGCCAGTCCCAGCGCCCGATCCCCTGCGTCAATCCTGCGCGCAGCAAAGATTCGCCGTATCCGTAACTGGCCGACTCCGGAGGCGCGGCGAACCACTGCCAGGCGTCAAAGCGGGTGCGATCGAACAGCGTGAAGCGGACCGGATGCGCAGAGGCAGGCTTTGCCGCAGTCTGCGCGCAGCACGACGTGCCCAATGAAGCGGCGATCAGAATTCCGGCGAAACGTCTCATGTTCTGGTCGTCTCCTGGCGAAAAGTTGGAGTTTCGATGCGCACGAGCCGCAGACAATCCTGCAGCGTGCGCCGGCAGCAAGGCGCGAGCAGCGCAACTTTCAGCAGCGCAGCTCTTTGACATGGGTTGTCGTTGCAAATGGGCGCGGCAGCCTTCGCCATCTCATGGAAGTGCCGCTGTGGGGAAAAGGAACGGGCCTCAGCACGTCGGGGTGCGAACGAGGTCCGTGAATGCGAGTGTACCCAGGACGAGGCGGCGGGCAAGAGCTATCAAAAACTTCTATTGCCGCGATAGGAATGCATCGAAGCTCGCGATTTCACGAGCATCGCCTCTTGCGCGTTGCCGCCGATGTGCTAACATCCACCTCAAGCTGCCTCTCATCCCCGTAGAGAAAGGCAGCTGAGAAGATGTCCTGTTCCATCTTCGCCGGGTGATTCCGCTCTCCCTGAAGAGCCGCGGAAGCCTGAAGAACCACGACTCTGCGACGAGTCGGTTTTTCCCCAACAAGAAGTCTGTATCTGATCCGGGCCGGCGTGTGCGAGCGCATGCGTTTCGCCCAGCGTAACTTCGACGCGTGTTGTCATGCGCCAGTATCGTCGCACCTTTCGCAGCCTGAACCGCAAACACTGGAGTTCCACTTGCATTTGCCATTGCTGGAAAACGCGAAGAACGGATCGCTGCCGATCGACCTGCTCGACCGCGCCGACGAACCCACGCGTGCCCATGGCCGATGCGGTTCCGCTGGCCCCATGCCTTTGCGCGTTCCCGAAGCCGGCGAGCAGTATCGCTTTCACTTCGATATGACGAAGTGCATTGGCTGCCAGTGCTGTGTCGTGGCGTGCAACGAACAGAACGGCAACCCTGCGCATATCCGCTGGCGGCGCGTCGGCGAAATCGAGGGCGGCATCTGGCCCGACACCACGCGCATGTATCTCTCGATGGGTTGCAACCACTGCCTCGAGCCGACCTGTCTCGAAGGCTGCCCTGTGGACGCTTACACCAAAGATCCAGTGACCGGCATTGTGCTGCACAGCGCGGAGCGTTGTATCGGCTGCCAGTACTGCACCTGGAACTGTTCCTATGGCGTGCCGCAATACAACGCCGAGCGCGGCGTGGTCGGCAAATGCGATATGTGCTACGGACGCCTGCAGGATCAGCACGCGCCGGCTTGCGTCGAT
>DATGJK010000061.1:0-5202 GCA_035295245.1 Acidobacteriaceae bacterium | reverse complement strand
GAAATTGTCAAGGTTGCGGAATGGCGGGCCGGCTATGCCGACGCGGCGAACGCTCCAGGATTTCCTTCTGCCGATGACAGCGTCTCCACCACGCGCATTACGCTCCCGACGCGCATCTCGCCGGACCTGACCCGAGCCGATGCATATCGCGTGCGCCCCGAGGCCCCGCACTGGCCGCTGGTTCTGATGACGACTCTGACGCAGACTGCCGTCGGCGCTTTCTGTGCGCTTCTGCTCGATCACTGCCTCAGCTCTGCGCGCGCCGTGCGCTCCGCCGCCTGGGCAGCGCTGCTGGTTGCCGCCATTGCCATGTGCGCATCGACGCTTCATCTGGGCCGCCCGGCTTACGCCTGGCGCGCACTTCGCATGTGGCGCCGCTCGTGGCTCAGCCGCGAGGTGCTGTTGTTCACGGCTTTTGCCGGCCTGGGCATGGGCTATGCCGTGGCGCTGTGGTGGAGCGGCACGCTGGCCCTGCTGCTGGGCTCATGCACGGTTGCCGCTGGAGTGGCTGCGATCTTCGCCAGCGCTCGTATCTATATTGTCCGCGCCCGTCCGGCGTGGAACAGCGGGCATACGGTCGCGGAGTTCTTCCTTTCGGCGGCATTCACCGGTTCGATCTTTGCAGCGCTGTTTCTGCCGGAGCTGCGCCGCCCTCTGCTCCTCTTTGCTGCCTGTATGGCCGCGGCCTCGCTGCTGCAGCAGATCATCCGCCTGTTGTGGCTCGCTAACTCCGACGTGTTTGAAATGCGCGCGACGGCGCGCCTGCTATCGACACGTCTGCGCCCCTGGCTGCTGCTGCGCGCAGCGGGGCTGATCGCCTCTTGCTTTCTCCTGATGCGCGCGCCATCGGGCATCGCCGGAAGCTTTGCTGTGCTCGCCCTCGCGCTGGCCGCCGAACTTCTCGGACGCTGGCTGTTCTTCGTCAGCGTGGTGCCGAAGAGCATCGCCTCCAGCTATCTGCAAACCCAGGAGGCCGCATGAAGACAGTGCGCGAATTTCTGGGTGTCGACATCCAACGGGAGCAGTACGCGTACGCCGATGATCCACTTGCCGGCCATGTCTCCGCGCAACGCCTTGCCGATCACTGGGTGAAGACGACCTGCGGGTATTGCTCGGTCGGCTGCGGCATGATGCTGGGTATTCGCGACGGCAAGGCTGTTGCGGCCCGCGGAAATCCTGACCACCCGGTGAACGGCGGCAAGCTTTGTCCGAAAGGCCTGGCAGAACACCACGCCATCACTGCTCCCGGCCGGGCCACGCATCCCATGCTGCGCCGCAATGGCCGGTTATCTCGCGTCTCGTGGAGCGACGCGATCGCCACCATGGCCATGGAGTTTCGTCGCATTCAGGAGCGCTACGGCAACGAGGCAATCGGCGTTATCAGCACCGGTCAGTTGGTTACGGAGGAGTTCTACACCCTGGGCAAACTGGTGCAGCTGGGGCTCAGGACTCCGCACTACGACGGCAACACCACCCTGTGCATGGCGACAGCGGTTGCCGGATACAAGCGTTCCTTCGGCAGCGATGGACCTCCTGGCGCTTACGAGGACTTCGCGCTCGCCGACGTCATCCTCCTGCTCGGGGCAAACATCGCAGAAAATCATCCGATCCTGTGCCGGCATCTCGACGAAAACCCGCGCAAGACGCTGATCGTTGCCGATCCGCGTGTCACCAAAACGGCGATGATGGCCGATCTCTATTTGCCGCTCCGTCCCCGCTCCGATCTTGCGCTGCTGAACGGCATTGCGCATCTGCTCGTCCGCGACGGATTAGTGGATCGCGCCTTCGTCGATGCGCACACCGAAGGCTACAGCGAACTGTGCACTTTTCTGGAACGCTACACGCCCGAGTACGTGAGCGGAATCACCGGCCTCAGCATCGCGCAGCTGCATCAGGTCGCGGTGCTCTACGGCCGGGCGAAGCGCGGCATGATCGCGTGGACGATGGGCGTGAACCACAGCTCCATCGGCGTGGAGACCGTCAACGCGATCAACAATCTCGCGCTGCTCACCGGCAACATCGGGCGCCCGGGCGCCTCACCGTTCTCGATCACCGGGCAGTGCAACGCAATGGGCACGCGCGAGGCGGGATTCACCTCGAGCCTGCCCGGCTATCGCAAATTTGAGTCCGAAGCCGATCGCGCGGAACTCGCCACTCTCTGGAACCTTCCCGTCGAGCGCATTCCCACCGCGCGCGGTCTCGCTTATCCCGACATCATCGAAGCGGCGCTGGCCAGGAAGATTCGCGGCCTCTGGATCATCGCAACCAATCCGGTCGTCAGCTTTCCCAATCGCGATGTACTGCGCCAGGCGCTGGGCAACCTGGAGTTCTTCGTGGTCCAGGATGGCTTTCATCCCACGCCCACTTCGGAGCTGGTGGACCTGGTCTTGCCCGCAGCTACATGGGGAGAAAAGGAAGGCACCTACACGAATTCCGAGCGTCGCGTCAGCAAAGTCAGTCCCGCTGTCGCTCCGCCAGGCGAGGCCAAGCCGGACTTCGACATCTTCCTCGCGCTTGCCGGCCAGCTGGGCTGCGCCGATGAATTGTTCCCGGGGTGGTCCAGCCCGCGCGATGCATTCGAGGAATGGCGCAGCGTCTCGGCGGGGCGCTTGTGCGACTACTCCGGAATTACCTGGGAATTGCTGGAGGAACACGGCGGCATTCAGTGGCCCTTTCCGGCAGGCACGAGCGAAAGTCCCAATGGTGTGCGGCGACTTTACGAGGAATGCTTTTTTCAGACGAGCACTGGGCGCGCTCGCCTCCTCTGCGGCGACTGGAAACCATTCCCCGAGCAGCCCTCGGCGGACTTCCCGCTGGTGCTGAACACCGGACGCACCGTCGAGCACTGGCACACACGCACGAAAACCGGCGCGATTCCGATCCTGCACACGCTCTCTCCGCGCGCCTGGCTCGAGATGAATCCGCGCGATGCACGCGCGCTCGGCCTGCGGCCGCACCAGCGCGTCGACGTTGTCTCCGCGCGCGGAGCGGTGCAGCGCGTCGAGTTGCGCATCACGGAGATCGTCGCGCCCGGTCAGGTTTTTATGCCATTTCACTTCGTGGAGTGGAACGCCAACGCGGTAACGCAAAGCGAGTTCGATCCGGTCTCGCGGGAACCCAACTACAAGCAGTGCGCGGTGCGGGTGGAAGCATCCGCCGCCGCCAGAAGCTGAGGACAAACGGAGCAGGCATGGAAAAGCTGGTTCTGATAGGCAACGGAATGGCCGGGATTGGATGTCTCGAGCAGATCCTCCGCCACGGGCAGAAGTTTGCAATGACCGTGTTTGGCGATGAGCCGCACGTCAATTACAACCGCATCCTGCTCTCCTCCGTACTCGCCGGAGAAAAATGCGCCGACGACATCGTGATGAACGGCCTCGACTGGTACCAGCGCCACGCGATTACACTGCGGCTCGGCGTGCGCATTGTCTCCATCGATAAGGAGAACCGCACGGTAACCGGTGACGACGGCAGCGTTACAGCCTTTGACAAGCTCATCATCGCTACCGGGTCGATGCCGCTGATTCCGCCCATCGAAGGCACGCAGCGCGACGGTGTCTTTGTCTTCCGCACGCTCGACGATACGCGCGCGCTGCTGGAGCGGAGCCGCCCCGGGACTAAGGCAGCGGTCATTGGCGGCGGCCTGCTCGGGCTGGAAGCCGCGCGCGGCCTCCAGGTCCAGGGCTGCGACGTCTCGGTCATTCACCTGATGCCAAACCTCATGGAGCGCCAGCTCGATTCCACCGGCAGCGCACTGCTCAAGTCGCAGATGGAGCGCATGGGAGTGCAGGTTCTGCTGAGCCGCAGCACCGCCAGCATTCGAGGCAACGGCCGCGTGGAAGGCCTGGAGTTCAAAGACGGGTCCGGCATCGACGCCGATCTGGTGGTGATCGCGGCGGGCATTCGCCCCAATGTGCAACTAGCCCGCGAAGCCGGCCTTCATGTGAATCGCGGCATCGTCGTCAACGACTGGCTGGAAACCTCGCATCCGGGCATCTACGCCGTTGGCGAATGCGCGGAGCACCGCGGTATCTGCTACGGCCTGGTCGCTCCTCTGATCGAGCAGGGGAAGGCCCTTGCGGCGGCCATCACCGGCAATCCCGGACAAGGATTCGAATCGGCGGTGCCGGCCTCGAAACTGAAGATCATGGGCGTCGAAGTCTTCTCCGCGGGATCGTGGGACGAAACCGCTATCGGGGGCGAGGCCATTCGTTGTGAAGACCCGTCACTGGGCCTCTACCGAAAGCTGGTCCTCAAAGACAATCGCCTCGCCGGTTTCATCCTCGTGGGCGACACCTCGGACAGTCCGCGCTATCTCGACATGCTCCGCAGCCAGCGCGACCTGAGTGATACGCGCCGCCACCTGCTCTTTCCTCCTCCCGCGAAAGACGATGGCCTGGCCGTCGCTGAAATGGCCGACAGCCACACCGTCTGCGGCTGTATGGGCGTGAGCAAGGGAGACATTCTGGAGTCCATTCGGGAGAAGGGCGTCTGCACGCTGGCGCAGCTCAGGGACGCGACGCGAGCCTCCACCGGATGCGGAAGCTGCGCCAACACCTGCCGAGCCCTGCTCAAAGCGGCGGCTCCGGAGTTCGAGGAGGACTCCGCGCGCGTGCTGTGCTCGTGCGTGCCTTTCCCGCAGGAGCAGCTCCGCGAAATGATCCGCAGCCAGCAACTCCGCTCCGTGCAGGATGTGCTGGACATCTACGGAAACGGCAGCGGGTGCGAAATCTGCAAGCCGGCACTGAGCTACATCGTCGACGTTATCTGGTGCGGCGATCACGAAGAGGACCGCTCGGCGCGATTCATCAACGATCGCGTTCACGCCAATATCCAGAAGGACGGCACTTTCTCTGTCGTGCCGCGCATGCGCGGCGGCGTCACCTCGCCCGACGAGCTGCGCCGCATTGCCGACGTCGCCGACAAATATAACGTGCGCATGGTGAAGGTGACGGGCAGCCAGCGTCTCGACCTTTTGGGCGTCAGGAAGGCCGACCTGCCGAAGATCTGGGCTGACCTCGGCATGCCCTCCGGACAGGCTTACACCAAGGGCGTCCGCATGGTGAAGACCTGTGTCGGCACGGATTTCTGCCGCTTCGGCGTGCAGGATTCGACCAAAGCGGGTATCGAGCTGGAAAGACGCCTGGAGAATCTCTTCACCCCCCACAAGACCAAGATGGGCGTGGTCGGTTGTCCGCGCAA
>DATGJK010000060.1:0-3694 GCA_035295245.1 Acidobacteriaceae bacterium | reverse complement strand
TTCGGAGCGTGGGAAACCTGCTTACCAATAGCTTCTGAAAGGCTGTAGCGTCCACTAGAACAAAAGTCCTTCGGCTTGGAGTAGTACCGCACAGTATGTTAGCGGGTTGGGGCACTGCCGAATGGTCTGCAACTCGGAGATTTCACCTGACCAAAAGGGGTGGCGAAATGTCCCCATTGCCGGTCACTCGGCTAGCCCTGCTGCGTTCGAATCTGTGATTGCGAACACAGACAAGCATTACGAGCTGCCCGTATCTAAGGTTCAACGGTTGTGTGTCTCGGCGACGTTCGCCGTACAGCCTACCATCAACTTCCTGGGTCGCGGCGTTATCGTCTTCGTTTCCGGTCGCATCCTCCGTGCCGGGGGTGCATTGCCATGATTCGTGCGTCGTTGTCACTGTGCGGGAGCCGCGCGCTGGCAGAACTCGGGGACGATTAGCGACTGAATGGGGAAGTGGGCATTGGCCCGAAAGCAACCCTTGGTGGCTGTTTTGGTGGCTGTTTGCTTTGTACTTTCGTGCGAGCTCCTGCGCCATCATGCAGCACGGATGCATGTCTAAAGTGTGTACCTGCAATGAGTTATACTGGACAATGCGACTGGATGCATCTCGGTGCAACATTACTAGAAAAGGACTTAAAATCCGCAGGAGTTCACCCTCCGTGGGGGTTCAAGTCCCCCTCCGGGCACCAAACCTAAGTCGGGTCGTAGCACCTCGTGGATATTGGGCGCGCAGTTTAGACGGAGTCACTTGAAATCCATGCAGAAGCCATTGGTTGCCACAGTACGGATCCTTCAATTTGAGGGCTAATCCTGGAGCTTCGCTGTGTGAACGTCGAAGGATTCACCTGGTAGCATCGATCGAAGCGTGATGACGTCGTATCCTTCGCCCGTGACCTTGGTGCGACGGTATACGCCGGGCACTGTTTCCACTACTTCCCTTCCACCACTGGCTTCCTGCATCCACACTTCTGCCTGATGCACGTCCGGAGTCGTGTTGACTCCGCCGGTGGTCATCGCTTCTGCCACATAGCTGCGGACGAGCTTCGGCCAGTAGCGCGCCAGCAGATCGGTGCTGGCGAAAGCGTCGGCCCACAAGATGTTTCCACCCACCGCAACCACCACGCCGGTTGCGCCCTCTTTGCGCAGCTCCCGGAGGATCGCCTGCTCGCTCTCCAGCCCGCCATACTGCTCGATGCGCTTCTCCACCGGAGCGCTCTGGAAGGCCTGGGCATACGAAGTGGTTCCGGCCACGGCGGCGGCTTCGGGAGCACTCAGCTGGTTGGCGATGTTCGCTCGTGCTTTGCCGGCACTATCCCACACCTTGGCTTGGTTGCCCTCCACCATTGCGGGCATGCGCACACTGGGCTGGGCCATGGGCGTGGCCACAGCACCAAACTTCGGGCTGGGACCTGTCCAGCGGCCCGGTTCCACGCAGAAGACCCCAAGATCGATCGGCCCGGTTTGCGCCGGAACAATGCTGTCTGCGCCGACGACTCGATCCTGATGACCGCCGGTGACGATTTCGCCGGCAAGCAAAAGCAGCGGCCGTGAGGAGTTGTTGTACAGCACCAGCCGGTTGACCTGTGGACCGGTTCGCGGCGGAAACGCCTGGCCCGGGCGCACGAGCCCGCGTTCCTGGCCCTCCTCCGTAATGATCACCTGACCGGAGCGTATCCCTTCATCCAGGGTGAGCAGTTTGCTGGTGTCATACGAGCGATTTGCCACCAGCGGAAAGATTGTCAGATTACCGCGCTGGATGGGCGGAAGCACCCGATACGGGGACGTTTCTCCGGCATGAACACCAATTGGAGCAGCGAACAACGCAACAACGGACGCGAACAGAGCGACGCGACAGCGGCGCGATCCTGCAGTCGAGGACATATCTACCTCCGCGCACGCGTGTTTTCTGGGTGCGCATCCATAGAACGGCGGCGCCCTCGACTCTTGCACGAAATTGTGCCAGCATCTCTGGAAATGGCTCCGGAGCCCCTCATCGCGCCGCACTCTCCTGCTCTGGACCCCGCCGTCACGAAGGCGATCGCGCACCGCTACCTGGAATCGGGCGCGCAGCAGTTTGACATCACAAATGAGGCGTTTGAGCAGATCGTCGGTGCCGTTCTGGTTCGCTACGCAGCCAGCGGCTCGACAGAAGAGCAACTGCAGCTGATCGATACGCTGCGCGTCGAGGAACTGGTTCTCGCCCGCGCCTGCTCGGCCGGGCATGAACGCGCCTGGGAGGTATTTCTGACGCGCTTCCGGCCTGCGCTGTACGAGACGGCTTATCGGTTGTCCAGCAATGAGGCGACCGCGCGCGAACTCGCCGGCGAACTCTACGGAGATCTGTATGGCGTCGAGCGCAAATCGAAGCTCGATTCCTATATGGGGCGCGGATCGCTTGAGGGCTGGCTGCGAACTGTGCTCGCCCAGCGCTGCGTCGATCGCTGGCGCGGCTACGCGAAGACCGTGAGCCTGGAGGAGCGCGTTGAAGCAGGGGAAAGCTTTGCCGCTCCGGCGGAGGCAGCATCGTCACAGCCTGATCCGCGCGTCGGCACGGCGGTGCGTCAGGCGCTGAGCGAACTACAATCCGACGACCGCTACATCCTCGCCGCGTATTATCTCGATCAGCGCACGCTCGCTGCAATCGCGCGAACCGTCGGCGTGCATGAATCCACCATCAGCCGCAGGCTGGAGCGGCTCACAGCGAATCTGCGCAAGCGGGTCCGTAAATGCCTGCAGGAGGCTGGACTCGGCGCTCATCAGTGCGATGAAATACTCAACGATCTGGACGTGCGTGACCTCAACGTCGATGTGGCCGGACAATTGCGGCAAGAACCGGTGACCAAATCGTTCTATAACAAGGACCAAACGTGAAGCCGTTGCCCAATGCGTTGCGTCAGGAGCTGGCGCGGAGCCAGACAACCGGCCCGCATCCGGATGCCGATCTCCTGACGGCTTTCTGCGAGAACACGCTGCTGGCGCGCGAGCGCAAAGAGGTCCTGGCGCATCTTGCGGGGTGCGCAGCTTGCCGCACGGTCGTGCACCTTGCCGAAGCGCCTGCTTCTGAACCCGTCAGTGCGGCCGCTGCTCCCTCGCGTTCGCCGCGTCGGCTTTGGGTTCCGTTGTTTGCGGCAGCCGGATTCGCAGGGGCGGCGCTAGTCACGGTGATTGTGCTGCACCATCCGTCGCCCGCTGCACCGGCTCCTGTTGAAATCGCCACCAATTCGAAGGCTGAGCCCCCCGCGCCACAGGCGGCGATCGCCACTCCCGTTCCCAAACCGGCTCTCGCGAAGAAAAAGGCACCCGCGCATCCAGCCGTACCTGAAAAGACGCAGCCTGCGCGTGACGAGACCCGAAACAGCCTGGCCCAGGCGGCACCCGCCGCCAGAATGGATCTGGTTCAGCCGCAGCAGCAATACCAAGAGCAAGCTTTGCAGCAGGCGGCGAATCAGGCACGGCAAGCGAAGGTGGCGCCCGAGGAGAAGTCCTCGCATGCGCTCTCGGTAACTACCTTTGGTGAGACGGCGCCGATAGTAGCAGGTAACATGGCTGCACCTCCGCGCGCCCATTGGCGGCTGAGCACGACGGGAGAGGTGGAGCGCGCCATCGCTGACGGTCCGTGGCAGACCGTTCTCGCCACTCCGAAGATGCGCGTCATCTCCGTGGCCGGTTCGGATGTGTGGGCCGGAGGCGACGA
>DATGJK010000059.1:0-5359 GCA_035295245.1 Acidobacteriaceae bacterium | reverse complement strand
GCGTCGCCTTCAACTGTCGTCCTGGTGTTCACGCTGGGGCTGTCGGTTGTGACGGGTGTGATCTTCGGCATCGCTCCGGCGTGGATGACTTCGCAGGCGGAGCCGGTGGAGGCGCTGCGGGGAGCCAATCGGTCTGTCGGTGGGCACCGCACATGGGCGCAGAAGGCGCTGGTCGTGGCCCAGGCGGCGATGTCGCTGGTTCTGCTGAGCGCGGCAGCCATGCTGGGCCAGAGCCTGCGCAATCTGGAGCATCAGAACTTCGGATTCGACACGAACGGAAGATACATGGTGTGGGTGAATCCGCTGCTTTCGAATTACAAGCCGGAGCAACTGCCCGTGCTTTTTCGCCAGATTGAGGATCGGCTGCGTGGGGTTCCCGGAGTGCGCATGGTCAGCTCGGCGCTCTACGCGCCGATGAGCGGCGACAACTGGAACACGAGCATTCACATTGAAGGCAGGCCTGAGCCCGGACCCCATGACAATTACAGTGCCGGGTACACCCGGCTGACGCCGGGCTTTTTCGAAACGATCGGGGCAAAGATGGTCTCGGGACGTCCGATCACAGAAGAAGACAACGAGAAGACGCGGCTGGTCGCGGTCGTGAACGAAGCGTTTGCCAGGCACTTCTTCGGCAATGAGAACCCGCTCGGACGCCACTTTGGGCCGGGGCCAATGAAATACGCCGGACTGTTCGAAATCGTCGGCGTGGTGTCGAACATCAGGTTCAGCGAGGGGAACGGCTATGACAAGCCGGTCGCGCCGATGTTCTATCTGCCGGAGGCACAAACGGTGGCATGGGGTGAGCCTGCTGAGCGGGCTGCGGAGGCCTGGTCGCACTACCTGTACGACGTCGTGGTGTGGGCGCCGGGAAATCCGCCCAACCTGCAGGCACAGGTGAAGAGGACGATCGCGGAGGTCGATCCGAACTTCGTGATGTCGGGCTTTACTCCCTACTCACAGGTGCTGGATGGACAGTTTTCGCAGCAGAACATGATTGCAAACCTGACGCTTCTGTTTGGGCTGGTGGGGCTGGTGCTGGCCGCCGTAGGCCTGTATGGCGTGACGGCCTACGGCGTCGAGCAGCGCACCAGCGAGATTGGCGTGCGCATGGCGCTGGGCGCGGACCGTCAGCGCGTCGTCAGAATGGTGCTTCGCGGCGCGTTTCTGCAGGTGGGCATCGGGCTGGCGATTGGCATCCCGGCTGCGATTGGAGCCGGCTATCTGATCGCGAGCCAGCTGTTCGGAGTGGCGCCGCGCGATCCGCTGATGCTGGCGATCGCGACGGTGCTGCTGGCCGTCGCGGCCATTCTGGCGGCCATTCTTCCGGCGTATCGCGCCGCGAACCTGGATCCGGTCGTGGCGCTGAGGACAGAGTAAAAGCGGGAACAGGAATGCTGAACGATCTGAAATTCTCAATTCGGCAGCTGCGGAAGTCACCCGGGTTCACATTGACGGCGTTGCTGACGCTGGCGCTGGGCATCGGCGCGACGACCGCTATCTTCACGCTGGTGTGCGACGTGATGCTGCGCCCGCTGCCGTTCGCGCACCCGGACCGGCTGGTGGTCGTCGAAGAGAAGGTCGCGGAATGGAGCAACATCTACCTGATACTGCCGGTGAGTGCGAATCACTTCACGTTCTGGCAGCAGCACGCCCGCAGCTTCGATGCGATGGCGGTGATGCGCGAGTTCTCACTGCCGCTTCTGCCTGAGCGTGGAGATTCGCTGAGGACGCCGTCAGGTGCTGCCGACCGTCCGTTGCTGGTCGGCGTGTTGAACACCACACCGGGAATCTTTTCCGTGCTGCAGGTGCAGCCGCAACTGGGCCGGGGGTTCACCGAGGCAGAGGCGCAGCCTGGCCACGATCGTGTCGTCGTTCTGATGCATGATCTGTGGCGCGACCAGTTCGGCAGCGACCCGGGAATCGTGGGCAAGACAATTCAGCTGGATGGCTTTCCGCATACGGTCATCGGCGTCATGCCGCAAGCGTTTCACATGCCTTCAGTGGATGCCATGGCCAGCATTGCGAATACGACCCGCCGGGAATCACTCGGGGTCATCGTGCCGCTTGCTTTTTCAAAGGATCAGCTGGCCGAGGCCATGGGCGACCTGAATTACTTCGGACTGGCGCGTCTGCAACCTGGCGTATCGCTGACCGCGGCAACGGCGGATCTGAACGCATTGCAGCACACCATCTCCGCGAGTTTGCCCGCCGACGAGAAGGCGACGTTATCGGCCTGGCTGATGCCCTTTCAGGATGAACTGATCGGCACGAATCGCAAGCCGCTGCTGATCCTGCTGGCCGCGGTGGCGGGCCTGTTGCTGGTGGGCTGCCTGAATATCGCGAATCTGCTGCTGGCGAGAGCGGTCGGGCAGCGGCAGCAAATGGCCGTTGCCGCCGCGCTGGGTGCAAGCCGCACCGACATGATCCGCATGGCGATGCGTGAAACCGTGCTGCTGGCAGTGCTCGGCGCAGTCCTCGGCGTTCTGCTGGCGGCGATCCTGGTGCCGGCGCTGCAGCGCTATTTGCCTCCGGCTCTGGACTTCCGCGGTGCGATCCATCTGGACTGGATGGGAGCGGCATGCGCGCTGCTGCTGGCGATTGCGGCAACGTTGCTCGCAGGAGCAGCCCCGGCGTTCATGGTTTCACGGACGGCTCCTCAGGAGGTCCTGCACAGCGAATCGAGACTGGCGAGCGAATCGCGGGGAAGCCGGCGCGTGCGGCGCGTTCTGGTGGGCGTGGAAGTCGCAGTGAGCGTCGCTCTATTGCTGATGACCGGGCTGCTCACCGCCAGCATGGTGAAGCTGATGCGCGTGAATCGCGGCTTCACCGTGGAGCGCACGCTGACCGCGAAGCTGGAACTGCCGGCTGAATCGTATGCCGATCGTCCACATCGCGCCTTGTTTTATAAGGACCTGCTGCCACGCCTGGAGCGCCTGCCCGGCGTCGAGCATGCGGCGATTACGAGTTCTTTGCCTCTGTCGGGAGATTCCTGGGGCGACATGGTGCGCGTTCCCGGGGACAACCGGTCGTGGACACAGTTGCCGCTCGAGAGCTTCCGCTGGGTCAGTCCCGACTACTTCGCGGCAATTCATTTGTCTCTTGTTCGGGGCCGCACTTTTAGTCCTGACGACTGGAGCCGAAATGTAGCAGTGGTCACGGAGAAGACTGCGAAGATATTGTGGCCGGGGAAGAATCCTGTAGGCCAGGAATTCACCTTCGCGGGTCGCGATCACGAGAAGCCCTTCACAGTGGTCGCTGAGGTTGCCGACGCGCGTACGGTTTCGCTGGCCAAGCCAGATCCGATGTTGATCTATGTGCCCTACTGGTATCGCTGCGACGCGTCAGCAGGACTGGTGGTGCGCACGCGTCAGGATCCGTCGACGATGGCCGATGCGATCCGGCAGACCATCTGGAGTGTGGACCGCGGCGTTCCTGTTCCAACGGTGCGCGCGCTGGGCGGGCTGGTGGCGGACTCGGTCGCGAATCAGCGGTTCGAGATGGATCTGCTGCTGGTGTTCGCCGTGAGCGCCCTGTTCCTGGCGGGACTCGGGGTGTACGGCGTGGTGATGTACTCCGTCGTGCAGCGCTATCGCGAGATCGGGCTGCGTCTGGCACTAGGAGCGCAGCGGGCCAGCGTGTACCGGCTCGTCCTGCGCGATGGACTGCTGCCGGTGCTGCTGGGCGCAGCAGCAGGTGTGGCGATGGCGTTTGCTTCGGCGCGCGTGGTGAGCAGCTTGCTGTTCCAGGTGAGTCCCTACGATCCGGCATTGGCCACGGGCGCGGTCGGCTTGCTGCTCGTCGTGGGTGCGACAGCCTGCCTGTTGCCGGCCCGGCGCGCGGCCGGAGTGGAACCCATGCAGGCGCTGCGGGCGGAATGAAAGAGGCAGGGAAGAGGAATAGGGAGTAGAGATCGCCATGCTGAACGATTTCAGATTCGCTTTGCGGCAATTGAAGAAGTCGCCGGGCTTCACGCTGACGGCAGTGCTGACGCTGGCGTTGGGAATTGGTGGCGTGACCGCGGTGTTCTCCATTGTCGATGCGGTGCTGCTGCGGCCTTTGCCGTATCCGCAGCCGCAGCAACTGGTAGTGCTGCATGAGGGCATCGAGCACGTCTTCGACGGCGCCAATCTCTCCGCCCCCGACGTGATCTCCTTCGAACGCGAGAGCCGTGCCATGGATGTCGGCGGATTCATTGGCTCGTCGTACGAAGCGACCGGCGCAGGCGCTCCGTTCCGGGCCCAAGCGGAGCGGTTCACCGCCTCGATGTTTCCGGTCCTCGGCGTGCAGCCGCTGCTGGGCCGCGCGTTCAGCCGGCAGGAGGACGAAAGCAGCGCGCCGGTGGCAGTCATCAGCTATGCGCTCTGGACGGAACGCTTCGGCGGAAGGGCGGACGTGATCGGCAAGACCATCGATCTGGACCGGCGGCCCTACACCATCGTCGGCGTGATGCCACGGGATTTCGAATCGCCCATGGGCCGGGGCGGCATCGCGCAGCGCGACCTGTGGGTGCCCATGAGCTTCACTTCCACGGAAAAAGGTGCGGAAGCCGACGACATGGACTATGGCGCCGTTGCCCGCCTGCATCCTGGCGTCACCGAGGCGCAGGGGCTCGAAGATGCGCATCGCGTGCTGTCGGTCATTAACGCAGAAGTTCGGGGCCTCCATTTGATCATCTCCCTGCGCGGATTGCGCGATGAGACGATCCATAATGCGCAGCCGCTGCTGCGCACGCTGATGGGCGCGGTGTGCCTGGTTTTGCTGATCGCGTGCGCGAATCTCGCCAATCTGCTGCTGGTGCGGGCGGCGGGCCGGCGCCGTGAATTCGGAGTGCGGCTGGCCCTGGGCGCGGCGCGCAGGACCATGCTGCGGCAGTTGCTGATGGAGTCGCTGCTGCTCAGCGCGATCGGCGGCGCGCTGGGAGTGGCGCTTGCGGCCGGTCTGGTGAACTCCGCGACGGCGATCCTGCCAAGAGCGCTCGCGGAATTGCCACGAATCAGCGAGATCGCCGTGCATTGGCCGGTCGCGCTGCTCGCCATGGCTTTGATTGGAGGAACCGGGCTGATCTGCGGACTCGCTCCAGCGATGGCGAGCACGAGAATTGATGTTCTGGATGCGCTGCGCGAAGGGAGCCAGGGCGCTGGGCAGAGCCGCTCGCAGCATCGGCTGCGCAGCACCCTGGTCACTGTGGAGATTGCGCTCGCCATGCTGCTGCTGGTCGCGTCGGGTCTGTTGCTGCGCAGTTTCGCGCGCATGGTGCAAGTCGATCCGGGATTTCAGCCACAGCACGTGATGACCGCATCGCTGGCCCTTCCTCTCCAGGATTACTCCAGCCAGCAAAAGGTGGATGAATTCTATTCGG